>NZ_JBGMEK010000084.1:0-16284 GCF_041447265.1 Microbulbifer epialgicus | reverse complement strand
ATTTCGACCAGAAATTTGGATCAGAATAGCGAAAACTGGTCGAAATGGCTATGTCATATATCCACGTAATCCTAGTGCCACAAGGTCTGGAGACTTTTTTCAGGGTCGACTAATTAACTTCATAAGTTTTCCCCCAAAAAAGTAATGTCTTTTCACTTCGAACGACTGAGGTAACCCGGCAGGGTATAGAAATCGCGGCATTTGGCAAACATCTATATGAAACGTTTTTTTAATGCATTCATTTTTCAAGCGTTATAATAAATCATTCTGGATGCGTCTAGCGATCTTGCAGCGCAAACCGAACAGCTGAAACAGGACGTTAAAAACTTCATCAGCGGTGTTTCCGCGGCCTGATAGCTCTAACGAGGCCAATCCTGAGCAAGAAGATCGTCTTCGCGCTCCGTTTCGATTTTGGGTTTCCACAAATTTCAGAGATGAAATCTCAGGTAGCGGCACCCGAAAATCCGAGACTAATAAACACAACCCCACTACCTGCAGCAATCGCCAGCAGCTTAAGCATTGGCCTTTCAAAGCCGATCACGCCATAGGAAATTAGGCCAAGTCCTAGACCGATCTTCACCGCGGTGGCCAGCGCAACGAGCGGCGTGCTTGACAACTGGATCACTGCCGGATTGGCAATCATTGCCAAGGGAATGATGTACAGACCGATCCCAAGTGCCATGGCCGTCAGCGCGACTTTGAGCCAGTTTTCACCGATCATGCCCGCGGCAATGAAAACGGCCCCACAAACCGGCGGTGTGATGGTTGAAATCAGCGCAAACCAAAAGACGAACAGATGGGCCTGTAGAGGATCTAATCCTTGCTGGATCAGTGCAGGACCCGCGACGGAGACACAAATCACGTAGGCAGCGGTCGTCGGCACCTCCATGCCGAGAAACAGGCAGGCAATTGCGGTCAGCAGCAAGGATGGCCACAACATGCCCTCCGAGCCTGACAAGATCAACGAGGTAATCTTGACGCCGAGTCCGGTGATCGCGAGCACGCCGATGATGATAGAGGCGCAAACAATGATCGAGGCAATAATGGATACCTGACGGGCAGCATTCAGGGCGGCTTTTTCCAGGCGAGTCAGGATCTGCGTCAGATCGAAAGTACCACCAGCGTTAAAAAACAGCAGCATGAAGCCCGCAATTATGGCCATACAGGCCGCATATTGTGGTGTGTAGCGGGCAATGAACATACCGTAGAGCAGCACCAAAAACGGCACCATAAAAAACGTCGATGTTATCGCGACCCTCCGCAGGTTCGGACGTTCCTCAGCCGCTAGGCCGGCCAGATCAATCTTTCGTGCATAGGCGTTAATGCCGACCCAAACCGCGAAAAAGTAGAGTAGCGCTGGCAGGAGCGCTGCCATCATGATCTGCGTATAGGGAACACGCGTCAGTTCAACCATCACAAAGGCACCGGCTCCCATCAAGGGCGGCATGATCTGGCCGCCGGAAGACGCGACAGCCTCAACCGCCGCCGCCAGTCGCTTTGGATAGCCAAGGCGGGTCATGGCCGGCAGAGTGATTGTCCCGGTAGAGGCCACATTCGCCGACGCCGAGCCGGAAATCGAACCGAACAGGGCCGATGACAGCACAGAAACCTTTGCCGCCCCCCCCTTCAGCCGTCCGGCAGCGACAGCTGCAAGATTCATGAACCCCTGACCGGCTTCGCCTGCATTCAGGACCGCTCCGAATATGACGAAGATCGCCACCACATTGACCGAAACACCCGTCAGACTGCCCCAGATGCCACCCTCGGCAATTGTCAGGGTTCCGAGAAAGCTGGCGATCGGTGTTCCCGAGTGACCGAATTCGCCCGGAATGTACTGTCCCCAGAGACCATATAAAAGTGCGAGCGCAGCAACGATCGGCAATGGCCAACCGATTGCCCTACGTGCTGCCTCCAGAACCGTGACCAGCAACACAATCGCAATTAGGATCTGAAAGTCACCTTCGAGAAAGCCATACTGGTCGGACAGGGCCTTCTGATTGATCGCCACCCAGAGACAAGCCGCCACGCCAGCTGCACAGATGATCGCACCGCTGGTCTTCTTCATAAACCCGCCTTCGGCAAAAAGAAAGATCCACGGCAAGGCGAGCGCCAGGTGGATCGGCCGGCTGACGAGGTTCGGCACAAGGCCTGAAAAGATCAGTCCCAGGTGAAAGGCAACCAGGACAATCGCAAGTCCAAGCATTGCGAATCGCCCAAAAAGCATCTTGGCAGGTTCGTTACTGAGCATGGGAAATTTCTGAAAAACGCATACCGGCCGGAGCCGGGCTCGGGTTGGTTGGGGAGTGCGCAGCAGACAAACACCCGATGCGCCACACTGCATGCCGGCAGTTCTACCGGAAAGGGGATGTTACTGCTGAGCGGCAGTCAGCTCGACCCCCACTTCCTTGTAGTAGCGGATAGCTCCTGGATGAATCTTGTCGATGATGTTTACCATCAGGCCCTGGTCGACACCGTTCCACCAAGGTGCATTCTCACCCATCTTAGCCTTCTGTTCCCAGAACGTCTTTGTCAGAGTGTAAGCGGTGTCATCATCCATTGCTGTTGTCGTGTAGGCAACAACCGGCAGGGACGTGGTGGTGATGTCGTCCTGACCCTTGTACGTCCCGGAGGGGATGACCAGCTTCGTGCGCTTCGACTGCGCAATCTGCTCATCATCCAGCGAAATGACATTGACAGCCGTTGAAGCCGCTGCCTCGATAACATTCGGTGCAGGCCAGGCACCGGCGGTCACAAATCCGTCGATCTGTCCATTCTTGAGCGCAGCCACCGCGTTGGAAAGCTCGACTTCCGCCAGCTCAACCTTGCCTTCCAACCCGAACAGCTTGAGGTATTTTTCACCTTCGCGGGCACCGAACGAGCCTTTGCCGAGCAGGATCATCTTGCCTTCCATGCCCGGAAAATCGGTGACGCCGCTCTTTTCCGACATGACGAAATGCATGGTAAGAGACGGGATCGGGAACAAGGCACGAATCTCATTGAATTTCGGATCCCCCCTGCCCTCGAACATCGCCTTACCGCTCTGCGCGAGCTTCACTAGTGTCGGCGGCGTGGTAAAGACGTAATCAGCGCCCCGCGCACGGGCTTCCATGACATTTTGTACCGATCTTTGGCTCTCTTCGACGGTGACGATCATGCCCCCTTCGCTGCCTGCCTTGATCGCTTCAGCGATCTGTACGCCCATCTGGTAATAGGACGAACTCGACTTGGCTGACTTGTAGGTAATGCGCGTTTCGGCCTGGGATTCCAACGCTGCAAATGTTAACGACAGGCTCAAGGCCAGCTTAAAAAGGTTGGTTTTCATGATTTTCTTCCCAATTTATTCGAAAGGATATTGCTAGCGCGAGAACAAGGCAATTCCTTTCCCTACCTGAAAATTCAGTCGCGCGGGGAAATCTCCGCAAGGGTGAACTTGATCAATTCCGTTCCGTAGGATCTCAGGCTTGGTTCAAGACCCGTCTTCGGATTGCCTGAATACCTGCTCAGACAACACTGGGGTTCGCCGGAATCCGATTCCGCACCAAATCAGGTCCGGAAACCCCACTGGGCGAAACGGTCGGACAATTGGAAAGAGCTAGCGTCAATCAGCTTTTGCCGCGGAGCCGGAGGAGCTTCGCCACCATAGACAATGGCAGCAGGACCAAGATTTGCATAAAGGTCTCGCTCGATCCGAAGGAGGACTGGTGTCACCTGCCACGCCCGATCACCGACACCTGAGCAGGTCGGACCAAGCCTAGATTTGAGTACCTCAATCGATGCCGCTTCCACGTCATTCTCGCTTAGAACTTTGTTTAGATACAGGAGTGCCGGGCAGTTTTGACCTTCATCAAGCGGATAAGACGAAGTTAGCTCAGCCATGTTAATTCTTCACACCTACGATTAAAAACAATAGAACCCTCAAAAATGAGGTGCCTCTCTCTCACCATTTTATCGCTCAATAAACCGCACGCATCTTATAAAGGTAATATTTCCACTACTATTGCCTGTTAAAGCTGCCTTCTGCTTACTTCGTTTTCTATTTATGTTAGCTAACTCAAAATAGATAAACCCTTCGAAAATTAACGGCGGGTAACAGTACAATCTTTTTCGTGCTTAAGAAGAGAAATATTCCACGCAACCAAATATTCAGCACCGATAGCCAAACCATGGTGAAGATATCCCGCTTCTACAATGATCTCGGAGGATCAGTCTGAACTATACGAGCCCTTACAAGCGTTAGGCAGAATCTGTTGGTAGAGAAGCCAATGATACTCAGGCCTAAAAGTTTGAAGAAGGAAAATTGTTAACTAAAAAGGGGGATTTAAAGTCGTGTCTGAAGGTTCATATTGCTCGGCAGACCTTTCAACTGTAAAGCCATCTAGTTTCACAAGGTGATGCAGGATATCCAGCGGACCATACCAGCAAGACTCTTTACCACTATCAACAAAAAAGGAGAAACGAAAATGTAGAGATCACCAATTACCTACTACTGGGCCAGAAGGAAAGAATACACTGCACTCGAGACGCGCTGTGAATACATCCCTGTAAGCTCGTAATCAGCATCCATGCCTCATACGGTCCGAGCGCAGTGTATTCTTTCTTTCCCTCTTTTTAGTAATTCGGCTCATCAGCAAGCTGGTGGACTCATCGGCTGACTGCTACTAGCCAATTAAATACCAATGAACACACCCCTACCAGGGTAAGATAGTTTAATCATCGGGCTGCAGTGCGAACACTTTACGATTGAAATACCGAAAGGAAAAATCATCGCCGCCAGGGTAGGACCAATTGAGGCGCCATTCATGGCGGTCATAGCTATGCGCCTCTTTGGCTGAAATTTCGAGGCCAAGAAGAATGGCGGATACAATGATAGGCAAAATTAGAGGTATGACGCCCCCTCTTATATTTTGAGGGGGCGTATAGGAGATGAAGAAGGAGGAACTACTACTGAGCAATCATGCCCATATTACCGCTGCCAATCTGTACGACGATAGCGGTTTGACCAACACCGGTTTGGGTCGTTGTGTGCATATTGCCGCTGCCTAACTGAGTGGTCGAAGCAATACTAAGTGCAGCGCCCGTTTGGGTAATATCTGCCATATTCATGGAGCCAGCCTGATTAATATTGGCAAAGCTCAAAACAGTTCCATCTTCTTGAAGGATCTCCGCTTCATTCATTTCTCCTATCTGATTAATAATGGCAAAACTGGCAACAATAGGACCATCTTCTTGTATTATGTCGGCTTCATTCGTTGTACCTGCTTGATTTATTATTGCTGCACTGGCAATAGCGTCATCTTGCTCAATAAACGCATCATTCATTTCACCAGCCTGATTAATATTGGCAATACTCAAGACGGTTGCATCTTCATGCTCAATGTCGGCTTCATTCATTTCGCCTATCTGATTAATAATGGCAACACTTAAAACAGTTCCAACTTCTTGCTCAATACCAGCTTCATTTATAGAGCCTAATTGATTGACAAAGGCTCCGCTAGCCGTAACGCCCTCTTGGCTAACCTCAGCCATATTCATAGAGCCCGCTTGATTAACGGAAATGATACTTGCAACCACTCCCTCCACCTGGCCAACCAGAGCTTGGTTCATAGAGCCCGCTTGATTAACAAAGACGCTACTAGTAGTGGCCATCAGTTGATCAATCACAGCTACGTTTATAGAGCCTGCTTGATTAACAGAAGCGATACTTGCAACTAATCCCTCCCCTTGACCAACAAAAGCTTCGTTCATGGAACCCGCTTGATTGATGAAGGCACTACTAGCCGTAACGTCTCCTTGGCCAACAAATGCTTCGTTCATAGAGCCCGCTTGATTGACAAAAGCCCCACTAGCCGTAACCATCGCTTGGCCAACAAAAGCTAGGTTCATAGAGCCCGCTTGATTAACAAAGGCATCACTAGCCGTAACCTCTTCTTGGACAACCCCAGCTCCGTTCATAGAACCTACTTGATTAATGAAAGCGATACTTGCAACCACTCCCTTCTCTTGAGCAACACCAGCTTCGTTTAAAGAGCCCGCTTGATTGACAAAAACACCACTAGCCGTAACCTCTTCTTGGAAAACCTCAGCTCCGTTCAGGGAGCCCACTTGATTAATGAAAGCGATACTTCCAAGCACCCCTTCCTCTTGAACAACCTCAGCTTGGTTCATAGAACCCGCTTGATTGGCAAAGGCACTACTAGTAGTGACCTCAGCTTGAAAAACCCCTGCACCATTCGAAGAGCCTGCTTGGTTTATCAAAATACTACTCAGTGAAGTATTATCCGACTGGAGAGATTCCGAAGTATTTAATTCCCCAACTTGTAGGTGGGTCGCGACACTGTGACTAGTGCCTGTAATTTGAGCGGCATCTGAATCATGAGAAGTGCCAAACTGAGCCTGTATAATTAAATTATTGTGGGTAGAAGGATCTTGGATTGTGGCGGCCATATTATTAGAGCCGGCCTGAATTAATATTGCTTTATTATTGTCTGCAAATATATTGGCGCTAAATACTATCAACATAGCTGCAGCGATGGAGGTTAATATCTTCATAAGTAAATCCTTTACTTTATATTGATAATCCCTGACTTAACTCGCGTACCAGCTACTTACGGCAAACTTCTTATGTTTATACGCTAAAGACAACAGAGATATAACATTTAGGGTTTTATTGGTTAAAGCAGCTTCTAACTGTCGATTTAAGCATTACCGGAGACTGACAAATTGCCATGAGATAAAATCACTAAATTACTAGGAATAAAGTTTGAAAAATGTTATTGGCTGTTATTTATGATAAAAGATGTTCCTCACTGAATCGATGTAATTGTAGAGTTTGGCACTCTCCGACACCTTCATCTCTTCTTGGATTTAGCAACGGATTCCAATCACCCAGCCAGAATCGTCATAGCTGAAATAGAACTGTGCACTGCAATATAAATCTTCCTGTAGTCATACGCCATCAATCCGCTCATCTTATTTGGTAATCTTACTTTACCTATTCCGCTTAAGTACAAGCCCAAATTCAGACTTCAGTAGTCCATCTGGAGCCTTGTAAGCGCTCTCCCTATCACTATCCCCATACGAGCATTCTGAAGGGTGATAGGTAGATTCAGCCATATGACGACCCCTTCATTGTTTGAGGGGTCGTATAGGAGGTGGGAAGGGAAAACGGCTACTGGGTAATCATGCCCATATTACCGCTGCCAATCTGTACAACGATCGCGGTTTGACCAACACCGGTTTGGGTTGTTGTATGCATATTGTCGCTGCCTAACTGAGTGGTCGAAGCAATGCTAAGTGCAGCACCCTTTTGGGTGATATCTGCCGCATTCATAGAGCCAGCCTGATTAATATTGGCAAAGCTCAAGCTGGTTCCATCTTGCTGAACGATGTCAGCTTCATTCGTTTCACCTAACTGGTTAATAATGGCAACACTTAAGTCAGTTCCACTTTCTTGGTTGATGTTAGCATCGTTCATGGAACCCACCTGGCTGACCAAAGCACTACTTGCTGTGATCAAATTTTGGTTAACTTCGGCCCCATTCATAGAGCCTACTTGATTGATCAAAGCGCTACCAGCAAAAACCCCATTTTGATCAATGGCACCTACATTCATCGAACCTGATTGATTGATGAAGGCGCTACTGCCAGTAACCGATCCCCGTTGATTGAGGCCCGCCGCGTTCATTTGCCCTACTTGAGTGATCGAACCGATACTCGCAACAACCTCATCCTCTTGTTCAAAGTCGGCAGCGTTCATTAGCCCTGTTTGAAAGATGGAGCCGATACTTTCGACAACGTCATCCGTTTGTTCAATTTGGGCCCCATTCTCCATGCCAACCTGATTGATAAATGCGCTACTGCTAGTAACGACTTCTTGAGTGAGGTCGGCCAAGTTTGTCATGCCTACCTGGTTGATGAATGCACTACTAAAAGTAACCCTATTTTGGTCACTTTCCGCCACGTTCATTTCTCCTGCTTGGGCGATAGCACCAATACTTGTAACAACCTCATTGAATTGACTGAGAAAGGCCTCATTCATCGAGCCTAACTGATTGACAAAAGTGCCACTCAAAACAACATTAGCAAATTGTGTTACACTGGCAGAATTCGATTGCCCCAACTGATTTATGGAAAGAATACTTAGCGCCGTATTGCCCTGCTGACTTGATTCAGCGGTATTCATCTCACCAATCTGCAGATGTGTTGTCACACTCCTGTTAGTTCCGGTAGTTTGTGATGCATCGGAGTCATTAGAAGTGCCAATTTGGGCCTGCACGATCAAATTATTTTGAATGCTTGGATCTGATTGATCAGTAACGGCCATATTGTTTTCTCCAACCTGAAACAATATGGCATTATTATTGTCCGCAAAAGCATTTGCGCTAAATGCGACTAATAAAGCTGCGCTGATGGGAGTTAATGTCTTCATATTTAAACCTTTATTGTCTATTGACAAGCCCTGGCCGACCTCCACTACAGCTACCCATACAAAGCATCCTATAAACCTCTCTAATAACTTTATTTTCCTAAATTTGATCTCCCTGAAGCGCACATGAATTAGTACTGGCAGATATCAAAAAAGTAAGTGATAGAGACGTGTTTATGTTTATACATAAAGGGCCGCAACGGTATGGCAGTTAGAGCTTTATTGTAAAAATGACTACTCACTGAAGACTTAAGCTTTAATGCAAACTGATAAATTGCCATGAGAGGAAATTACTAAATTACTAGGAAAAAAGTTTGAAAGACCTCATTTTGTTGCTTTTTATGATAAAAGATGCTTGGCGTGAATCGGAGCACTTATAGAGTTTGCCCCTCACCATTTCTTGGGTTCAGATCCCCATAGTCACAGAACCCTCTCTCTGCTGGCCTCCACTAATCAATACACCATCCGTTCACCCTCCCGACACAGTGAACTTTCCTCACTTTTTCCGCTTCGACAAAACCTCAAAATAAAAATCACAATGCTCATACAACATACTGATCGATTCAGGCGTATAACGACCCCTCTCATATTTTGAGGGGTCGTATAGCCGTATAAGAGGTGACGAGGGAGAAACTGCTATTGTGTAATCATGCCCATATTACCGCTGCCAATCTGTACAACGATCGCGGTTTGACCAGTACCAGTTTGGGTTGTAGTGTGCATATTACTGCCACCTAACTGAGTGGTGGAAGCAAGGCTAAGAGTAGTACTCGTTTGGGTAATCTCTGCCATATTCATTGAGCCAGCCTGATTAATATTGGCAGCGCTCAAGGCGGTTCCATCTTGCTGAAGGATTTCAGCTTCATTCATTTCACCTATCTGATTAATGAAGGCAATACTTGCGACTACTGGGCCACCCTCTTGTTCAATGTCCGCATCGTTCATTGAACCTGCTTGATTTATTATTGCCGCGCTGGCAATGGCGTCATCTTGCTCAATAAATGCCTCATTCATTTCACCAGCCTGATTAATAAAAGCAGCACTTAATACAACACCACCATCATAATCAATATCAGCTTCATTCATTTCGCCTAGCTGATTAATAACGGCAACACTTAAGATTGGTTCATCTTCTTGTCCAATAAAAGCTTCGTTCATTGAGCCGGCTTGATTTATTATTGCCGCATTTGCAATAGCGCCATCTTGTTCAATGTCAGCTTCATTCATTTCACCTGCTTGATTAATTGCGGCGAAACTCAAGGCAGTTACATTTTCTTGCTCGATATCAGCAACGTTCATCGAACCAATCTGATTAACCAAAGCACTACTTGCGATCACATCGGATTGATCAACACCAGCCGAATTCATAAAGCCTGCCTGGTTGACAATGGCAATAGCTGCCGTGGTCCCATTCTGGCCAAGAACTGATAAATTCGTATCACCCAATTGATTGATCAAAGCGCTACTTGCTGTGCTCTCACTTTGACCAAGAGTTGCTGTATTCATGGAGCCCACTTGATTGACCAAAGCACTACTTCCTATGGTCTCAATTTGGCCAATGACGCCTATGTTCATAAAGCCAATTTGATTGCTTACGGCGTTACTTAATGTGGCCATACTCTGGTCAGTGAAAGCCATGTTCATACTGCCTGTTTGATTTATTAATATACTACTTGCCGTAGTTTCAGCCTGGTTCAGGAAGGTCAAATTCATAGAACCAGTTTGATAGACAGAAATTCTGCTAAGCGAAGTATTATTTAGCTGGTAAGATGTTATAGAATTTGATTCACCAAGTTGAACATGTGTTGTCACACTATTATAGGTACCCGTAATTTGTGAGGCATCTGAATCATTGGAAGTACCAGTTTGTGCCTGCACAATTAAGTTATCATGGACTGTCCCGTCTGATTGATCAGTAGTAGCCATATTACCGCCTCCAACCTGAAATAATATGGCCCTATTATTATCCGCAAAAGTATTTGCGCTAAGCACTGCTAACATAGCTGCAGCAATGGGGGTTAATGTTTTCATCATTAAATCCTTTATTTTCTCTTGACAAGCCCTGACTGACCTTCGCTACAACTTCTCATGCGAAGCTTTCTATATTTATACGCAAGAACCTATAGTATTCATCTAACAAAGCTAATAAATAAATTCGATTCGTAAAAGGCAACATCGGCATGCTATTTAGAGCTTTATTGGTTAAAGTGGCTTCTAAATGCAGGCTTAAGCTTTGCAGCAAACTGGTAAATTGCCATGAGAAGAAATAACTAATTTTCTAGGAAAAAAGTTTGAAAAATGTCATTTGCTGCCTTTAACGATAAGAAGTGCTTCTCTATGAAGAGATGAGCTTGCAGGGTTTGACGCCTTCACTGCTTCTCGAATTTGGATCGCCATAGCTGTCAAGCACTCTTTCTGCTGGTCTCCATTAATCAATAGGACATCATCCACTCTTCCCGCGTAGTGACAATTCCTTGCTTCTACTGGCTTGGCACAAGCACTGAATCGGATTCCAGTAGTGCAACCAGAGTTTTATAGGTGCTCCCACTATCAAGATCTACTTACGGACATGGAGAAGATAATAGGTAGATTGAATCCTATAACGACCCCTCTATTATTTTGAGGGGCCGTATAGCCGTATAAGAGATGAGGACGGAAAACTGCTACTGGGTAATCATGCCCATATTACCACTGCCAATCTGTACAACGATTGCGGTTTGACCTGTACCGGTTTGGGTTGTAGTGTGCATATTACTGCTGCCTAACTGAGTGGTGGAAGCAATGCTAAGAGCAGCACCCATTTGGGTAACCTCTGCCATATTCATCGAGCCAACCTGATTAATATTGGCAGCGCTCAAGGCGGTTCCATCTAGCTGAAGAATTTCAGCTTCATTCATTTCACCTATCTGATTAATGAAGGCTATACTTGCGACAACAGGGCCACCCTCTTGTTCAATGTCCGCATCGTTCATTGAACCTGCTTGATTTATTATTGCCACACTGGCAATGGCGTCATCTTGCTCAATAAAAGCATCATTCAATTCACCAGCCTGATTAATAAAGGCGGCACTTAAGACAACACCATCATCATATTCAATTTCAGCTTCATTCATTTCACCTATCTGGTTAACAATAGCAATACTTAAGACCGGTTCATCTTCCTGTTCAATGTCAGCGCCATTCATTGAACCCGCTTGATTTATTATTGACACACTGGCAATGGCGCCATCTTGATCAATGTCGGCTTCATTCATAGAACCAGCTTGATTTATTATTGCCGTACTTCCAGTAACGTCCTCTTGCTCAATATCTGCCTCGTTCATTTCGCCAGCCTGATTAATAAAGGCAGCACTTAAGACAACACCACCATCATAATCAATATCAGCTTCATTCAGTTCACCTATCTGATTTATAACAGCAATACTTAAGACCGGTGCACCTTCTTGTCCAATAAAAGCTTCGTTCATTGAGCCGGCTTGATTTATTATTGCCGCATTTGCAATAGCGCCATCTTGTTCAATGTCAGCTTCATTCATTTCACCTGCTTGATTAATTGCGGCGAAACTCAAGGCAGTTACATTTTCTTGCTCGATATCAGCAACGTTCATCGAACCAATCTGATTAACCAAAGCACTACTTGCTGTGACTAAAACTTGGGAAATTTCGCCGTCATTCATCTCGCCTGCTTGATTGACCAGCGCACCACTTCCTGTGACCATACTTTGGCTTACGCCGGCCGAGTTCATAGAGCCTGCTTGATTAATCAATGCAATAGTAGCTGTGGCATTACCTTGGCCAATGACGCCCATATTCGTAGACCCCGCTTGATTGAACAAGGCACTACTTCCTGTGGTCTCAATTTGGCCAATGACGCTTACATTCATAGAGCCCGCTTGATTGACCAAAGCACTACTTGCTGTAGTCTCAGTTTGGCCAATAACGCCCACATTCATAAAGCCAATTTGATTGCTTACGGCGTTACTTAATGTGGCCATATTCTGAGCAGTGGCAGCCATATTCATACTGCCTGTTTGATTTATCAATATACTACTTGTTGTAGTTTCAGACTGGCCGGGGCCGGCCATATTCATAGAACCAGTTTGATAGACAGAAATCCTACTAAGCGAAGTATTACTCTGCTGGCCAGATATTATAAAATTTGATTCACCAAGTTGAACATGTGTTGTCACACTATTATTGGTACCCGAAGTTTGAGAGGCATCTGAATCATTGGAAGTACCAATTTGCGCCTGCACAATTAAGTTATCGTGGACAGTCCCGTCTGATTGATCAGTAGTAGCCATATTGCCGCCTCCAACCTGAAATAATATGGCTCTATTATTATCTGCAAAAGTATTTGCGCTAAGGACTGCTAACATAGCTGCGGCGATGGGGGTTAATGTCTTCATCATTAAATCCTTTATTTTCACTTGACAAGCCCTGACTGACCTCCGCTACAACTTCTTCTGCGAAGCTTTCTATATTTATACGCAAGAACCTATAGTATTCATCTAACGAAGCTTATAAATGAATTCGATTCGCAAAAGGCAACATCGGCATGATATTTAGAGCTTTATTGGTTAAAGTGGCTTCTAAATGCAGACTTAAGCTTTGCAGCAAACTGATAAATTGCCATGAGAAGAAATAACTAATTTTCTAGGAAAAAATCTTAAAAATAGTAGTTGTTGTCTTTTACGATAAGAGGTATTTCTCACTGAATCGATGAACTTATAGAACTTGACACCTCCCACCTTCACCGATTCCCGAATTTACTAAAAAAAGGGAAGGAAAGAATACACTGCACTCGGGACCGTATGAGGCATGGATGCCGATTACGAGCTTGCAGGGATGTATTCACAGCGCGCCTCGAGTGCAGTGTACTCTTTCCTTCTGACCCAGTAGTAGATCGCCATAGCTCTCAAGCAATCTTTCTGCTGGTCTCCATTAATCAATAGGCTATCAATCCTTTCTTCCAGCGCAATGACAGTTCTTTGCTTCTACTGACTTCCCATAGGCACTGAATCGGACTCCAGTAGTGAAGCCTGTGCCTTATAGGAGCTCTCGCTATCAAAATTTTCATACAACATACTGAAAGAAAATAGATCGATTCAGACGTATAACGACCCCTCTATTATTTTAAGGGGTCGTATGATAAGGAGGGAAAGGACTGCTACTGGACAATAGTGCCCATATTACCGTTACCTATCTGTACGGCTATAGCGACTTCACCATCACCGGTTTGGGCTGTTGTATGCATATTGCCACTGCCTAACTGAGTGGTCGAAGCAAGGCTAAAAGAAGCACCTAATTGGCTGATAATTACACCATTCATAGAACCTGTTTGATCAACCAACGCGCTACTTACTGTGGACGCACTTTGGCTAATGCCGGCCGAGTTCATTGAGCCGGCTTGATTGACCAAAACAGCACTTTCTGTGAGCGAACCTTGGCTAATGGCAGCCATGTTCATAAAGCCAGTTTGATTAACCGATGCACTAGTTGCTGTGACCGCACCTTGACTAATAGCGGCCTGGTTCATAGATCCTATCTGATTAACCAAAGCACTACTTGCTGTGACCGAACCTTGGCTAACGGCGGCCATGTTCATAGAGCCTGTTTGATTGACCAAAGCACTACTTTCAGTGACCGAACCTTGGCCAACGCCAGCCGAGTTCATAGAGCCGGTTTGATTGACCAAAGCACTACTTCCTGTGACCACACTTTGGCTTACGCTGGCCGAGTTCATAGAGCCGGTTTGACTGATCAAAGCACTATCTGCTGTGGCCATATCTTGACCAGCACTAGCCGAGTTCATAGAGCCTATTTGACTGATAAAAATACTACTACGCGAAGTATCATTCTGTTGTATAGAGATCGAAGAATTCAAGTCCCCGACTTGTAAATGCGTCGCCACACTGTGACTAGTGCCTGTAGTTTGAGAGGCATCGGAATCATTAGAAGTACCAATTTTGGCCTGCACGATCAAATTGTGTTGAATAGTTGGATCTGATTGATCAACAACGGCCATATTGCCACCTCCAACCTGAAATAATATGGCCTTATTATTATCCGCAAAAGTATTTACGCTATTTGCTAATAATATGGCTGTGGCTATGGGGGTTAATGTCTTCATCACTAAATCCTTTATTTTCTATTGACCAGTCCTGGCTGACCTCCACTACAGCTTCCCATATCAAACATCCTAAAAGGGCCTCTAATAATTTTCTTTTCCTAAGCTTTATCTCTATGAAGCTCCTAAGAGTGGACTGCCAGATGCCAAAAAAAATAATTTATAGAAGTGCGCCTATGTTTAAACGAAAAACGTAACCGAGGAATGACACTTAGAGCTTTATTGTTAAATCAGCTTCTATCTGAAGACATAAGCTATACTGCAAACTGATAAATTGCCATGAGAGGAAATAACTAAAATAATAGGAATAAAGTTTGAAATGAGCATTTGTTGTTTTTTACGATAAGGGGTGCTATTCGCTGAATTGATGTAGTTGTGGAGATTGACGCCCTCCCACAGTTTCTCCGCCACTCAGGTTTGGACCGAAACAACAGCAAAGCAGCATCTCAATTTCCCCCACTTAACAATATGTCACTAATCTGTTCTCCCTGAGTAGCGACCCTTCTCGGTCTCTTCCCTTAGGTACAGGCCCTAACTCAGGCTCTAGCAGTGCGCTCAGTGTCCTGTAGGCGCTCCCGCGATCAAGATCCGCTTACGAGTACTCAGAGGGATAATAGGTAGATTCAATCTCATAACGATCCCTCGATCGTTTTGAGGGATCGTATAGATACTGGGAGGGGCGAGAAATTGCTACTGGGTAATTGTGCCCATGTTACCGTTGCCTATCTGTACGACGATAGCGGTTTGACCAACACCGGTTTGGGTTGTTGTATGCATATTACCGCTACCTAGCTGGGTGGTCGAAGCAAGGCTAAGAGCAGCGCTCGCTTGGATAATAGTCGCATTGTTCATAAAGCCTAGTTGATTGACAAAGGCACTACTTGCAGTGACCAGCACTTGTTCAATCTCAGCTTCGTTCATAGAGCCTGCTTGATTGACAAAGGCATTAACAATCGTAACATCTTCTTGTTCAATCTCAGCCCCGTTCATAGAGCCTGCTTGATTGATGCTACCGATACTTGCAACCACTCCTCCATCTTGATCAACTAAAGCTCCATTCATAGAACCTACTTGATTGATGATGCCGATACTTGCAACCACCCCCCCATCTTGTTGAAGGACAAAAGCGTCATTCATAAAGCCTACTTGATTGACTGAACCGAAACTTACAGCTACTTCCTCATCTTGAACAACTGCAGCTTCGTTCATAGAGCCTACCTGATTGACTAAAGCAATACTCGCAGCTACTTCATCCTCTTGGAAAACATCAGCTTCGTTCATAAAGCCTGCTTGATTTACTGAAATGAGACTTGCAACCACTCCATCCCGCTGAAAAATATCAGATTCGTTCATAGAGCCTACTTGATTGGCTAAACCAATACTCGCAACCACTCCATCCTCCTGGAAAACATCAGCTTCGTTCATAGAGCCTACTTGATTGACTGAACTGATACTTGCAACCACTCCATTCTCCTGGAAAACATCAGCTCCATTCATAGAGCCTATTTGATTGACTGAGCCGATACTTGCAACCACTCCACCTGATTGAACAACCTCAGCTTCATAGAGAGTTATAACCAAATCTGGTGTTTGAAGGTTTGAAAAAAAGCGGCGCATCTGGTTGATTTGTTATCGCCAGACAATAAACCAACTAAGAGATACGCCACCATGGACAAGAATACCGTTGTCGAGTTTTCAGGTCGAGAGGAGACGACCGATCCGCTAACAG
>NZ_JBGMEK010000083.1:0-16551 GCF_041447265.1 Microbulbifer epialgicus | reverse complement strand
CAATCCCGGTTGGATTTGCGCTGATAGTGTAAAGCGGGATAACTCTCGGTCAGTCTTCTAAGAAGACTGGCTCAATAGCCCCCTTTTAGGGGGCCGAGGGCAATTCCGCATTCTAAGAATGCGGATTTTTACTGCCGTGCAATTAAATTCGTAAAGTAAAAAATATTATCGTGATGTTGGAAGGCGGCGTGTCACATAAAAATATAGAGTTGGGTTAACAGTTCTTTTGTTGCATAAAAAGACGAGTTTCGTAGGTTTTCCTGGAGAGTGGCGAATTCTGAATTCTCTGTGGGTGGTTGATAATTTACAAAATTCTTAATGTTTCAAGTGGTGCGATACAGTTGGTGATTGGATAGTGGTTGTGGTGTTTTCATAGTTGGGTGTTGCTTTATAAGGGGATTCTGACCAGGTAAGCTTTATTGCCGTTGTTGGGTGCGATTAATCTGATAGTTAGGTTTACCTAAGAAGGCTGAGGGGAAAAATATGTTTCCCAGTGGCTGTATAAGGTATGGTTACTGATTACGAGCATATTCAAAGTGTGTCGCAAGAGAAGTGTATTCATATGATCGATACGTATAGTGCAAAGGTATTAAAATTTAGGAAAATTTGCCAAGTGTTCGCAAAAAATCATCGATATCGAATATCACATGTCATTGTGCACATAGTGCCAGTACTGAGGAGTTACAGCAGAAATTTGCTAATCATTAAAGCCAATGAATACCCTTTCAAAGGGAGGTCAAAATTGATATTAGATGACAAGCACACTGAGTACTTACAGGATAATGAGAAATACCATTGTATCGATGCTGTGGTTGATTCGGAGCGGAACTGTTAAAGCAGCAGTTAGGGTTTCGGGCTTGCTATCATGCCTGTGCTTAGATCGGTTATATGGTGGTACCAACAAAGATCGCGATTGCCACAATCGTCGTATGAAAATTGTCCTGTTCCAGAAGGTTTTTCTAAAGCCCCGCGTCATCGCTTGACTTGGGTTGTACCGTGCTCTCGCTTGTATATCACATTTGTACCTATTTGAGGGTAGATGTTGCCTGCCTACCTACTTTGGGCAGGTGATCCTCCTTGGGGTGCCCTTTTATATTCCAGCCAAAGGCATTGACCACATTACTGGGCTCAGGGAGCTCGATATTTATGTATTTCCTGGATCGAATGAATTGACTTAAGAAATAAAGAAAGAGGAAACGGGCAAAAGACTGGTGACATTCACAGTAGTCTGCCGATTATCTATTGCTGCTAGGAGGCACTCGGTGCACAGGAGCAGTACTTTTACCAAATCATATAGTGCGCTCTAACTCACGCCACAATGTATGACGGGGCTGGGGCGAAACTTACAATCATTAACCGGACCTGGAGGAGAAATGTTGGCTGTTAGAAGGTCAATTTCGCGCATGGGTTACCGATTCGGCTGCAAATTATTGCCAATGTTGCCCAGCTGGCCGGGCGAAGTCGCGTTTATCAAAATGCTAAATACACGGTTGTCAGAAGAGTTGCAGGAGGGACTGTTCGACTTTCTCGATAACCAAGTGCTTGAAGTCACCGTTACAGATTTGGGGATCCGCCTCCGGGTTAGCAAACACAACCAATATTTTGTGCGTGCGCCAGGGGGGAGGCCGGCCGATTCAACTATTTCGGCCAATATCGCTGACTTTCTTGCCATTGCCTCCGGGCGGGAAGATCCGGACACGCTATTTTTCCAGCGCAGGTTATGTCTCGGCGGTCAAACAGAAATCGGCTTGACAGTAAAGAACCGCCTTGATGCACTCGATCGGAGTCGCATACCGCAATGGAGCCAGCGCTGGCTGGAAGTTATTGCCGCCGAGCTGGCGGTGGTTGCCCATTAAAGGGAGTAACTATGGAACTTGTATGCCCAGCCGGAAGTCTTCCGGCACTTGAGGCCGCAGTCGATAATGGTGCAGATGCGGCTTATATCGGCTTTAGCGATGAAACCAATGCGCGAAATTTTGGCGGCCTCAATTTCAATGATAAAAATGCGCTACGTGCTTTGGACCGTATACGCAGCCGCGGCAAAAAATTATTTGTTGCCATCAATACCTACGCAAAGCCTGTCAGCTTCTCGCGCTGGCAAGCGGCAGTGGACCGCGCGGCGGGCCTCAATGCCGATGCGGTGATCCTGGCAGATATCGGCTTGATGGGTTATGCGGCGGAAAAGCATCCCGATCTGGCGCTGCACCTGTCGGTGCAGGCATCTGCCACCAGTGCGCCGGCGCTGGAATTCTATCGACAACAATTTCGCATCCGCCGTGCGGTCTTGCCGCGGGTGCTGTCGTTAAAGCAGGTTCAGCAACTGACATCTGCTAGCCGGGTGGAGCTGGAAGTTTTTGGTTTCGGGAGCCTGTGCATCATGGCTGAGGGGCGCTGCCACCTGAGCTCCTATGTAACTGGAGAGTCACCCAATCAAAACGGCGTTTGCTCCCCGGCCAGGGCAGTGGAATGGCGCAATACGGCCAGTGGGTTGGAGACGCGCTTGAACGATGTGCTGATAGACCGCTTCGATGCCCATGAAAATGCCGGCTATCCCACTCTGTGTAAGGGCCGTTTTATGGTGGATGGCAAACGGCAGCACGCGCTTGAAGAGCCCACAAGTTTGAACAGTATGGCGTTGCTTCCTGAGCTTAAAGCGGCGGGTATCCAGGCGATAAAACTAGAGGGCAGACAGCGTAGCCCCGCCTATGTGGCTCAAGTCGTGCGTACCTGGCGCGAGGCGATCGATGAGGTGCTGAAGCGTGGAGAGGATTTCTCGGTAAAGGGCCGCTGGCGGGAGACACTGGCAAAAAATTCTGAAGGTAAGCAAACAACACTAGGCGCTTATGATCGCCCCTGGCAATAGAGGATACAAAATGCGGCTCGCTCTGGGACCGGCGCAATACTATTGGCAACGCACCGATATCAATCAATTTTATGAAGCAATGTTATCGACACCGCTGGATATCATTTATTTGGGCGAAGTGGTGTGTGGCAAGAGACACGAGTTACGAGCGCCGGAGTGGCTGGAGCTGGCGCAGACGCTGGCGGAGGTTTCTGACAAGCAGATAGTCCTATCGACGCTTACATTGCTGGAATCCAAGGCCGATCTCAACTGGGTGCGGAAAGTCTGCGATAACGGCAAACTTTTAGTCGAAGCCAATGATATGTCCGCGGTACATATATTGTCGGACGCTAGCCTGCCGTTTATCTGCGGTCCGGCAGTGAATATTTACAACCAGCATGCACTGGCGCATCTGATGTCAATGGGTATGGTCCGCTGGGTGGTGCCGGTGGAAATGAGTGGGCGGCAACTGGAAGATGTGCTCAATGCTTGTGATAAAAAACCCGAAATAGAACTGTTTGCCTACGGTCATATGCCATTGGCTTATTCGGCTCGCTGCTTTACTGCCCGCCACCTAGGGCTTGATAAAGACAACTGTGCATACCGTTGTATGGAATATCCACAAGGCTTGCCATTGAAATCCCAAGAGGGAGAACAATTGTTTGTGATCAATGGTATCCAGACAATGTCTGGAGAGACTGTCAACTTGCTACGCCATTACCCTCAACTGGCTGAGGTTGGCGTTGATATCCTGCGATTGTCGCCGCAGTGGCAACAGATGACGGAGATTGTTGATGCTTTCGACCGGGCCCGCCACCATGATCTGAATCCGCAGCTGTTGCCGCCTGGTGTCGATGGGTACTGGTGTGATCGCCCCGGTCTTGAACTGATCGCCCGCAGTGGCACTGGCGCGCCGGCCTGAAGTAAGGGCGCCGAGTACAAGACTTATCAGCGCCCACTTTCTGCCCTACTGCGTTCTACATCGTAAAGCAGGCCGTGGCGGGCAGAATAAAAGTGCCAGGTAATGATCACGCAGACCGCGTAAAATATGAGGAATGCCCACAATGCAGCCAGCGGGCCTCCGGTCATTTCAATCGAAGAGCCATATGCCTTGGGAATAAAAAACGCCCCATATGCAGCGATTGCACTGGTAAAGGCAATAATGGCCGCGCTCTCGCGATCAACCTGGCGTTGCCGTTCTTCTTTGTCCAGACTGGGAAGCAGGCGTGGAACCTCTTTGCCCATTATCACCGGAATCATCTGAAATGTAGAGGCGTTGCCTACTCCAGTGAGGAAGAATAGTGCCATAAAGCAAGCGAAGAACCCCCAGAAAGCCCCGGTCATTTCATTATTGGCAATAAAAAAGATAACGCCACCGACCGCAACGATCATCCCGACAAAGGTCCAGAAGGTCACTCTGGCGCCGCCATATTTGTCCGCTACCCAGCCACTGCCAGCGCGGCTCAAGGCACCCACTAATGGGCCCAGAAATACCATTTGCAGAGTGTTGACCTCGGGGAATTGCAGTCGTGCCAGCAATGGGAAACCGGCAGAGTATCCAATAAAGCTGCCAAATGTGCCCGTGTACAGAATGCACATTAACCAATTGTGCTTGCGCTTGAAGATGATAGATTGTTCAGTGAAGCTGGATTTTGCACCAGCTATATCATGCATACCAAACCAAGCAGCCGCTGTTGAGGCGATAATCAGAGGAACCCAGAAAAAGCCTGCGTTCTGCATCCATAGCTTGGTGCCATCGTTAGCCTGTTGCGGCTCGCCACCCACTGCCCCAAAAATGCCGACGGTGATAATCAGCGGCACCAGGAACTGCATCACCGATACGCCCAGATTGCCGAGCCCGGCGTTTAGCGCCAGTGCATTGCCCTTTTCCTTTACCGGGAAAAAGAAGGCAATATTGGCCATTGAGGACGCGAAGTTACCTCCGCCGAGACCACATAGCAGGGCCAGTACCAGAAATATCAGGAAAGGTGTCGATGGGTCCTGTACTGCATAGCCCATGCCAATTGCCGGCACCAGCAGCGATGCCGTTGAGAGGGTAGTCCATAGGCGCCCACCAAAGATGGGTACCATAAAGCTATAAAATATTCTCAGCGTGGCCCCGGATAAGCCGGGTAGGGCCGCCAACCAAAATAGCTGGTCAGAATTGAAGTCGAAGCCGATGGCGGGCAGGCGCGCCACCACCACTGACCAGACCATCCACACCGCAAATGCCAGCAACAGCGCCGGGATAGAGATCCATAGGTTTTGCCGAGCAATCGCACGGCCGCGGGTTTCCCAAAATTCTTTGTCCTCTGGGTGCCAATCTTCGAGCAGTCGCGCTTTTGAGGCTTCTTTTTCTGTCGGGTGCAGCTCTTCTGCTAATGCCTCAGCTTCCTTCGGACGTTGTTCCTCTGCCCGGATTGCCAAGTGCATCCATACGAGTGCGAATGCCACCAAGGCAAAGAGAATTGCAAAGCAGCTGGTGTAAATGCCAGTCAAATCCAATGCGATACCAAAAATGATCGGCAACACGAAGCCCCCCAGGCCTCCGATCATTCCCACCAATCCACCGATGGAACCGATATGCTGGGGGTAATATACGGGGATATGTTTGTAAATCGCCGCTTTGCCCAGGCTCATAAAGAAACCTAGCACGAACAATACCAACACAAACGGCCACAGATCCATCTGGGTACTGAAGGTGAGAGGGCCGTCCTTGGTATTGATAATGTACTGGGTTGGTGGGTAAGACAACATGAGAAGCAGTACCAGCGAAAAGCCAAACGTCCAGTACATAACCCGCCGCGCACCGTGGCGGTCGGAAAGGTGCCCTCCATAGGCACGAAATAGTGATGCCGATAGAGAGAAGGCTGCAGCAGCCATACCGGCGGTGCGGACATCCACGTCGTAGACTTCGATCAGGTAGTTAGGCGTCCACAGCGCCAGGGCGACAAAGCCCCCGAATACAAAGAAATAGTAAAGCGAAAACCGCCACACACGAATATCGTCCAGGGGTTCGAACTGCTTTGAAAAGGAGAGTGCTGGCCTGCCAGATTCTTTCTGTGCCACCCATTGTGGGTCATCTTTGGCGAGCACATAGAAGATGATTGCCATTAGTGCCAGTGCGGCGGCCCAGATATAAGCCACCATATGCCAACCAAAGGCTACGAGGACAAACGGCGCCACAAACTTAGTAACTGCTGCGCCCGCGTTGCCGGCACCAAAAATCCCCAGTGCAGTACCCTGACGTTCGGGTTCAAACCAGCGCGCTACATAGGTGACGCCAATGATAAAAGAGCCCCCGGCGAGGCCAATTCCCAGTGCCGCCAGCAGGTACATGGAGTAGGTGGAGGCGAATGTTAACAGCCAAGTGGAGAGAGCGGTGAGTAGCATCTGCAGTGTGAATACGAGGCGGCCACCGTAGTGCTCTGTCCATATACCAAGGATCACGCGGGTGATGGAGCCCGTTAAAACCGGGGTAGCGATTAGGACGCCAAACTGGAAATCATTGAGTCCCAGTTCTTCTTTGATCGGGATTCCGATGATGGAGAAAATCGTCCAGACTGCAAAGCAGGCCGTAAAGGCAATAGTGCTCAGGCTGAGAGCCCGAACCTGGTCGGATCGGGAGATGGCGGTTGGCGAAGCCATGATGGGTTTACCCTATCCTGAGGCTCAAGGAATTAATAAGAATATAGTGATCAGCACGCAGGCTATGGTCACAATTACCCATACTAGGGGCCACAAGTGTTTTTTCTCAGGTTTGACCGAGACTGATTCCATCGGGTCATGCCCCTCCTGGTCCGGGCCATAGGTGTCATCGTGCTCAGCGTGCAGGTCAGGGTTTAAGTGTGTATCCTTCGGCGGTTTCTGTTCACTCATAGGGCAGGTTTCTCATTTTCCATGGCCTTTTTATCGGATGCATCTAGAGGATCCAGTTGTACACCCTCAATGTTGGCAGCGCGGGCAAGCTCGGCGATGTACTTTGACGCAGATGTTACCCATGCACGCGCTTCCAGCATGTCGAAGATTTTCTCCCTGGCCAGCTTGAATGGCAGTATCTGCCCAGAGATGCGCCGTTGCAGGCGTACCAGGTGCCAACCGAAACGACTGCGAACCGGCTGTCGTGCTGTAGATCCTTCCTCCAGCGCTTCCAGCGCCTGTTGCACTGCCTGGTCCAGCTCGCCACGGCGTACCTGGCCCAGTGAGCCATCCTGTTGGGCTGTCGGGCACCCGGAGAATTCCCTGGCCGCGGCGGCAAAGCGCTCGGCATCGTCCCCCACTTTATTGGCGAGCTCTTTGGCCCGCTGCTCTGCCACCCGCCAGCCGCTGTTACTGTCCTCCGCAGGTTCAAGCAGGATATGGGCAGCTTCGAAAATATCCGGGGTGCGGAAGCGATGGGTATGCCCTTCATAATAGCGCTGGCACTCCGCTTCGGTGATGGAGGTCGGCGGTAGTTCTTGTTCGAGTAGGGCGCGCACTGTTGCATCTTCTACAGTCTCGGTGCGATCGACGGTATTGGTTTCCTGTGATTCGTTGAGATAGCGGGTATTGGCCTCCTGTAGCAGTAACTCCTTGATCGCCAGTGCCCGTGCTGCACTATGCCAGGCAGCCTCGCCGCTCTCGGCCGGGTGGTGTTGCATTTCCCGTGCGATATCCTCAGCTCCAATTTCCACTCCGTTAACTCGCACTGGCGCGAAAGCAGGCATCGACTTGGGCGCTTGGCCACCCCCGCAGCCACCGGTTTCACAGGCAGAGGGCAGCTGCGGTTGATGCGGCGTTTCCGAAGAAGGGCTGGCGGGGAGCTCGATATACTGTATGGCGTTGTCTTTGCTCATGGTGAGATGTCACTTTGATGCGTGACCGGGTGCCGGGGACCTTGTGGCGTTGGGGAGCGGCGTTGTTGTCTTTCGGGCCAGCTTGCGGGATCTCACCACTTGGTAACCGGTGCGGAATAGATAGCCAATGGGCGCGCTCCAGATATGCACCAGGCGTGTGAAGGGGGTGATCAAGAATAGTGTCAGCCCGAGCACAATATGTATTTTATAGACCAAGCCGACATCGATAATCAGGCTGGAAGCAGCGGGATTAAGAGTGAGTATGCCTTGCGCCCAGCCCATAAATTTTACCATTTCCCGGCCACTCAGATGCTGCATTGTCCAGATTGTGGTGCTCAGCCCGACAAGAATCTGCAGCCATAGCAATACAAGTACCGCTATGTCGCTAATCGAAGAGCTGTGTCTGATACGTGGAAAGAAGAGCCGCCGGTGCAGAAGTAAAGAGCAGCCAATAAACGCCAGGATTCCGGCAATGCCGCCCACGATCAGTGCCATTAGTTGCTTGAAGCTGTGACTGACTCCAAAAAAGTCGAAAACCCCAATGGGGGTTAACAGGCCAACAAGGTGCCCGACAAACAGAATCAGGATGCCCAGGTGGAACAGGTTGGAGCCAATCATCATCTGTTTGCGACGCAGGAATTGTGATGACTGAGAGCGCCAACTGTATTGGCCTTTATCAAACCGAATAATACTGCCCAATATCAACACGGTGATGGCCACATAGGGAAACCAGCCAAACAGTAAGTAGTTGATGACATTGTGCATGGGTGATCCTTCTAAACTTTAAGCTGGTGTTGTCAGGTACTGTTGGAAGTCAGAATCAGTTTGCCGGCTGCTTTCAGGCGCGCGATCAGGCCGCTCTCGGGCGCTTTTTGTTCGGGCGTCGTAAAGGTAACCGGTTCCTCCCGCCACTCTTCATCAATCGAAGTTTTTGCCGCCTGTTGGTTCCGTGCCAGCAGTTCCTGCACTGCCTGGGCATCCGGCTGTTCACCGGCGAGCCTGATCAACAGGTGGAATATCGCCGCATATGAAGACTTGTATTTATCGAGGCGCTGCGCCAATGCAGCAAAAACATGGGCGGGCTGTGACAGCCAGTCACTGGCTTCGGCTTCAGGCAGGCAGGAAGCAAACTCTAAAAACAGGGGGATAAAGTCCGGTAATTCATCGCGCTGCAGGAAGCATCCGTGCTTTATATATTCTTCGCCCAAGTCCAGCATGGCCTGGCCGCGTTCGCGGCTTTCTCCGTGAATATGCTCGAAAAAATGCAGTGATAGAGCGCGGGAATTATCGAATATATCGCTGTAGGCCACTTGCAATTCGAGCAGTGATTGCTGTTCAAAACTGCGCAGCAAAGGGTCTAGCATTGCTCGGTCTGTGGGGGTGAGTAGCGGCTCGCCATCGACAGCCTCGCGTACTTCGGCGATATGGGCTTTTAGGGACTTACTGGGATAATCCACTAGTAATGCCAGGGCGCGCAGTAACCTTTTCATCAGGGAGTGTCCGTATAGCGTTTGCCGGGCATGCGCTTGGGCCCACCGAATAGGTCCTGTTTGGTCCTGCCGTTGTGTGGCTCGGTAAAGCCAAAGCCCACGTTGCCGCGCAGACGATAGGAATTTTCCTCCGCCTCGCGGTGGTTGGTGGGAATTACATAGCGATCTTCATAGGCTGCCAGCGCCATATAGCGGTACATTTCTTCGATAGTGGTACGACTGAGGCCCACGCTCTCGGGGATGGTCTCATCTATGATTCCATCAACCGTTTTGGCGCGCATATAGGCCCGCATGGCCAGCATCCGCTCCAGCGCACGGGCCACCGGTTTCTCATCACCGGCGGTGAGAAGGTTGGCCAGGTAGCGGACCGGGATACGCAGTGAGCTGACATCCGGCATGCCGTTATTGACGGCAATCTTACCGGCCTCGGCGGCGGACTGAATCGGTGACAGCGGCGGTATATACCAGACCATGGGGAGGGTGCGGTATTCCGGGTGTAATGGGAAAGCCACTTCCCAGTCCATAACCATCTTGTACACTGGTGACTTGATTGCTGCATCTAGCCACGCGTGCGGTACACCATCACGGCGTGCCTGCTCCTGAATTGCTGGGTCGAGAGGGTTGAGGAAGATACTCCGTTGCGCTGGGTACAGATCCTTTTCTTCCTCTACAGAGGCGGCTTCTTCGATCCGGTCGGCGTCGTAGAGCAAAACGCCCAGGTAACGTATGCGTCCCACACAGGTTTCCGAACACACGGTGGGCATTCCAGCTTCGATACGGGGATAGCAGAAAATGCACTTCTCGGATTTGCCGGTGGACCAGTTGTAATAGATCTTTTTGTAGGGACAGCCTGATACACACATGCGCCAACCGCGGCACTTGTCCTGGTCGATCAGGACGATGCCGTCCTCCTCTCGCTTGTAAATCGCGCCGGAGGGGCAGGAAGCCACGCAAGAGGGATTCAGACAGTGCTCGCATAGCCTTGGCAGGTACATCAGGAAAGTCTTTTCAAACTGGCCGTAGATTTCCTTTTCGACATTGGCGAAATTGTAATCTTTTGAACGCGCGCTGAACTCGCCGCCGAGGTCATCCTCCCAGTTGCCGCTCCACTCGATTTTTGTCAGCGCATCACCAGTGACTAGTGAGCGGGGCTTGGCCGATGGTTGTGCCTGCAGTTCCGGGGCCTTCTGCAGCCAATCGTATTCAAAGGTGTAGGGCTCGTAGAAATCGTCGATTTCCGGTAGGTCCGGGTTGGCAAAAATATTGGCCAGTAGACGCCACTTGGCACCTGCGCGGGGCTGCAGCTTGCCGTTTTTTTTGCGAATCCAGCCGCCGTTCCAGCGTTCTTGGTTTTCCCAGTCCTTGGGGTAACCAACGCCCGGTTTGGATTCCACATTGTTGAACCATGCGTATTCGACTCCCTCGCGGTTGGTCCACACGTTCTTGCAGGTAATCGAGCAGGTATGGCAGCCAATACACTTGTCGAGATTTAGGACCATCCCAACTTGAGCGCGGATTTTCATCGCCACTTCCTTTCTGTCTGCCGGCGATTTTTTACATCACCATCTAATTCCATAAAAACTCACAAAGTTGTTATGACAAGAGCACCAGGGTCTAGTGAAACTGCTCTTCCATGCATCGACTGGCTTCCATAGATTCCAGGTTCTCTAACGAATTCATAAGAGAAAGTGGCACTGCATTTTGGAACCTGCCGATTCATTGGCGGGATCTGCTACGGGCAGGCTCTGCTTAGGCCCCGGACGGTTGCACTTCTTTGTCAAACCAGTTGATTTCGTTCATTTTGCGCACCACCACAAACTGGTCGCGGTTGGCGCCAACTGTACCGTAGTAATTGAAACCGTAAGCCAGTTGGCAATAGCCGCCGATCATATGGGTCGGCTTCATGTTTACTCGTGTGACTGAATTGTGGATGCCACCGCGCTGATTGGTAATTTCCGAGCCCACGGTATTGACGATTTTTTCCTGGGCGTGGTACATGATCGCTGAACCCGGCATGATGCGTTGAGAGACGACCGCGCGGGCGGTTAGGGCTCCATTGATGTTGAAGGCTTCGATCCAGTCGTTGTCTCTGATACCAGCCTTTTCCGCATCTTCTTCACTGATCCACACTACCGGGCCACCACGGTTGAGGCTCAGCATAATCAGGTTTTCAGTATAGGTAGAGTGGATGCCCCATTTCTGGTGGGGTGTGAGGATATTGAGCTGAATTTCCGTGTTGCCATTCGGAATTTTTTTCAGCACTTGCTTGACTGAACGGGTATCGATTGGTGGGCGCCAGGTAACGAAACCCTCTCCAAATGCGCGCATCCAAGTGTGATCCTGGTATAACTGTTGCCGGCCAGTGATAGTGCGCCAGGGAATTAGCTCGTGCACGTTGGTCCAGTTAGAGGTGTAGGAAACGTGCTCGCTCTCGATACCGGACCACGTGGGAGAGGAAATGATTTTCCGGGGTTGAGAGACTACATCGCGAAAGCGAATTTTCTCTTCTTCCTTGCCTTCTGCCAAGTGAATGTGGTTTCGGCCGGTATTTTCGCCCAATGCCTGCCATGCCTTCACCGCCACTTCACCATTTGTTTCCGGTGCCAACATCAGGATGGCCTCACAGGCCTCAATGTCGGTTTCGATTTTGGGACGCCCGGCGCACTCCCCTGTTTTAATAGTGCCGTTGAGTTTGGCCAGGTTCTCAATTTCACTATCGGTATTCCAGTTGAGCCCCTTACCACCATTGCCCTTTTTATCCAACTCAGGACCAATGGCGGTGAAGCGCTCATAAGTGGCGGGGTAGTTGCGCTCTACGATGGCGATGCTGGGCATGGTCACCCCTGGCACGGGATCGCATTCACCGCGTTTCCAATCCCGTGGCTCGTATGGCTGGGCTATTTCTCCGGGGCTATCGTGCTGAATTGGCGTCAGCACCAGGTCCTGCTCGATGTTGAGGACCTCCGGGCATACTTCTGAGAATTTTTTGGCGATGCTCTTAAAAATATCCCAGTCACTACGACATTCCCACACCGGGTCCACCGCCGCAGTGAGCGGATGGATAAACGGGTGCATATCGGACGTGTTGAGGTCGTGTTTCTCATACCAAGTGGCGGTGGGAAGTACTATGTCGCTGTACAGGCTGGTGGTCGACATGCGGAAATCGATATTGACTATCAAATCCAATTTGCCGGCGGGAGCCTCGTCGTGCCACTTGACCTCGGTGGGTCGTCCCTCGTCGGCCGTATTCTCCTCGCCCACCACACCATGCTGTGAGCCGATAAAGTGCTTGAGAAAATACTCGTGACCTTTGCCGCTGGCGCCAAGCACATTAGATCGCCAGAGAAACATATTGCGCGGCCAGTTCTGTGGGTTGTCCGGATCCTCGCATGCAAAGCTAAGCTCGCCGGATTGCAGCTTCTTGGGGATTGCATCAGCTGGGGACTCCCCAGCTTCAGTGAGATGCTTGGCCACTTCCAAAGGGTTACTGGCCAATTGTGGCGCTGATGGCAGCCAGCCCATACGCTCGGCACGAACGTTGTAGTCGATGATTTCCTGGTTCCAATCACCTTTTGGGGCAAGCGGGGACAGGATGTCGGATACTTTCAGGGATTCGTAGCGCCATTGATTGGTATGGGAATAGAAAAATGAGGTGCCATTCATATGCCGCGGGGGCCGATTCCAGTCGAGGGCAAACGCTAGCGGTAGCCAGCCGGTTTGCGGACGTAATTTCTCTTGTCCCACGTAATGGGCCCAGCCTCCGCCGGATTTCCCTACACAGCCACACATGATCAGCAGTGCAATAATACTGCGGTAGCTCATATCCATGTGGTACCAATGATTGAGGCCAGCGCCAAGAATCACCATGGAGCGGCCTTGGGTGACCTCCGCATTGGTGGCAAATTCGCGAGCAACATGAATGATGGCATCGCGCTTTACGCCACAAACTGATTCAGCCCAGGCAGGAGTGAAGGGCAGGTTGTCATCGTAATTCTGCGCCACATTGTTGCCACCGAAACCGCAGTCAACGCCGTAGTTAGCGAGAAACAGGTCAAATGTAGACGCCACCTGACAGGGGCCATCCTGCAGTTCGACAGTCGTAACCGGTATGGTGCGTGTCAGGATAGTATCGTGCCCGGTTGCCACGAATGTTTCGGGTGCCTCGGTACCAAAGTAGGGAAATGCCACCGGTGCCCGGTTGTCGGAGATTCCTTTCAGGCTCAGGACTAGCTTGGTCTCGCGTCCCTGGCTCTCCCTTTCCTCCAGATTCCACTTACCTTGTTGGCCCCAGCGAAATCCGGCACTGCCATTGGGGCAGACGATTTCGCCACTGGCCTCGTCGAATGCCACCGGCTTCCACTCAGGATTATTGTCTTCGCCCAGCGCACCGGCAAAGTCTGCCGCACGCAGCAGGCGATCCGGCACCAGTCGGCCGTCTTGCTCTACCAGCTTTACCAAAAATGGCATGTCGGTGAACTGCCGGGCATAGTCGATAAAATACGGAACCTGCCGCTTCACATAGTACTCAGTGAGGACCACATGGCCGAGCGCCAGGGCCAGGGCGGCATCTGTTCCTTGCTTGGGATGCAGCCAGAGGTCGGCAAATTTGGACGCCTCACTATAGTCCGGTGATATCACGACACTCTTGGTGCCTTTGTACCGCACTTCGCTGTAAAAATGTGCATCCGGTGAGCGCGTTTGCGGGACATTGGAACCCCACACGAGTAGGTAGCTGGAGTTATACCAGTCGGCACTCTCGGGAACGTCCGTTTGCTCACCCCAGGTCTGGGGCGAAGACGGGGGCAGGTCGCAGTACCAATCGTAAAAGCTCAGTAATACGCCACCCAATAAAGACAGGTAGCGGCTTCCGGCAGCGTAGGAAACCATCGACATAGCCGGGATGGGTGAGAAGCCAGCTACCCGGTCGGGTCCGTACTTTTTAATGGTGTAGGCATTGGCGGCCGCAATAAGCTCTGTCACCTCATCCCAACCAATTCGTACAAAGCCGCCGCGACCGCGGCGGGAAACCCAGCTCTTGCGCGTGTCCTGCTCCTCAGCGATGGCACGCCAGGCGGCCACAGGGGATTTTGTGGCGCGCGCTTCGCGCCAAGCCTCCAACAACCGCGCTCGTACCAATGGGTATTTCACCCGAGTGCCAGAATAGAGGTACCAGCTGTAACTTGCGCCCCGCGGGCAGCCGCGTGGTTCATGATTAGGCAGGTCGGGTCGTGTGCGAGGGTAATCAGTCTGTTGGGTCTCCCAGGTGACAATGCCGCCCTTCACATAGATTTTCCAGGAGCAGGAGCCTGTGCAATTGACCCCGTGTGTGGATCGTACAATCTTGTCGGCCGCCCATCGCTTACGATATGCATCTTCCCAGTCGCGTGATTCACCGGTGCTAATCCCATAAGCGTCAGAAAAGGTTTCGGTGCGCAGGCGAAAAAAGGTTAGGCGGTCCAGAAAATGACTCATATGCAGTTCATCCATGAGCGCATAAGCATAGTGCATAGAGGCTAGCCCAGTCCTTTGCTATTTCAAGGTTATTTCTTTTTCTGACAGTAGCTTCAACTGGTCAAAATAATGTTCAGTGAGTTAATAGGTAGATAAAAAAATACTGAGAAGGTCTATTACCGGTTTCTTTGTCTATTGTTTGAGACGTCTGCTTTTGGTGTTAAGCGGTCGTCAAAATGAAGTATGGCGATAGAGTGAAAATGCCATCGTTTCACTACAGAGGTTTTGGGGCGTTTGTTATCCGACCAAAAGTGTGCAGGGTTCCATACTAATTACATGCAATAAATTTCAGTAGGCGCATCTGTGTTTTTTTGGGGGGAGAGGGAGTTTTTTAAAATCGTTATTTGGCTGAGTTTCAATATCGATTGAACCGCAGGTGGGACTTGTCAGCACTCATTCGTAGACTTGCTTTTTCTCACTAGGAATACCACCAATGCGGGAGAGGTCGCTGAGATTTGGCTGGGAGGAAGCTATTTATTATTCCGTTTATTTGGGGGATCGGTCGGTCGCTATGGCCCACTGTGCATGTACTATCGTAGTGAAAAATATAGGAGCTGGAGAAGTTTGTGAAAGTACTGATTGTTGGTGGCGGACCTACCGGCCTTACCGCTGCGCTTGAACTAGCTCGGAGGGGCTTGCATGCTAAGGTGATTGATCGTCGGGATAGCACATCAACCCTTAGCAGAGCAGTAGGTATCACTTCTCGCAGCCTGGAGCTGCTGTCTCATTCCGGTGTTGCGGAAAAGCTGATTGAGGAGGGGGTGGCCGTTCGTAGCGCCTGTATCTATCTCGGAAATCGCCTGGCTCTGGAGTTGCCCCTACATTCGGGTCGCATCTATTTCCCAACTATTCTCGGTCTCCCTCAAGATCGCACAGAGGCCATAATGGCCAATAGACTGAAGGGGTGGGGCGTTGAAGTAGGATATCAGATTGAGCTTCAGGGCCTTCGGGAGGAGCCGAACGGAGTAGTAGCGTTGTTTTCCGAGGGGACTGAGGAAAGGTTTGATCTGATCATTGGAGCAGATGGGGTTCGTAGCACTGTGCGGAAGGCGGCAGGAATTGCCTACCCAGGTTTTGACCTGGAGGATAGGTGGTCTATCGCGGATGTGGATACTGAGGGTTGGCCGCCTCGTGAAAAATTCACGTTGGTAAAGGCGTCATCAGGCATAGTAGCGGTAGCGGTTCCGATTGGCGAAGACCGCCACCGGCTGGTAGCCAGTTGTGATAATGCGATAGGGGCTTTCCCTATGGGGCTGAAAGTTCGTAAGATTTACAGGGAGGGAACCTTTAAAATCTCTGTCCGTCAGGCCGAAAGTTACTCAAAGGGTAGGATATGTCTCGCCGGTGATGCCGCTCACTGCCATTCACCCGTGGGTGGGCGTGGCATGAACCTCGGAATTGCGGATGCCGCTGAGCTGGCCAAGCGGGTTGTGGACGGGAGCCTTGCGGGCTATTCAGAATTCCGTCATCGGGAAGATAAAAAAGTGATGGATATTACTGAGCGGGGCCGCAAAATGATTTCCGGCAAATCCTTGAAAGCGAGGCTTGAATTCAGGGCGCTCCTGGCACTTGCCAATTCTTTGCCGGCACTTAAAAGAAAGCTAGGCCAATTTGCTGTGGAGTTTTGAGTTTGATCTTTTACGAAAGGTACTACTGGGTCAGAAGAAAAGAATACACTGCACTTGAGACGCGCTGTGAATACATCCCTGTAAGCTCGTAATAGGCATCCATGCCTCAAACGGTCCTGAGCGCAGTGTATTCTTTTCTTCCCCCTTTTTAGTTTAACGTAGAAACCCACGTCCTACGGACGTGGTCATGAGTGACTGGCTTTGCCTGTTACGAGTGAGGTGGCTCATGTTACACCTAGGTTCGA
>NZ_JBGMEK010000082.1:0-16594 GCF_041447265.1 Microbulbifer epialgicus | reverse complement strand
GCTTCATTACATGGAGGCGGTGGAAGCTTTAAATGGACTTAAATGATGTGTATAAAACACAGCGGCGGCGTTATGTGTAGCGAGGTTTACAGAATGAAAGCAATTGCGCGATGCGAATGTGGTGCGCTCGAGCTTAACGTTTCCGGTGCTCCGGTTGTACAGTTGACTTGCCACTGCAAGGAATGCCAAGAATTTTCCGGTCTAGATTTCGTGGAGGGGGGATTCTTCAGAAAGGAGAATTGCCACATTACGGGAAATTCGAAGTCCGAGACTTTGCAAGGCGGGACAGGATCGCAAAAAATACACCATTCCTGCTCATCTTGTGCCACGCCTTTATACGTGCAGGTTGAGGCGCTTAACGGAGCAATCGCGATCATAGCCAACAGGCTTTCTCCATTTACATTCGAATCAGAGGCACACATTTGGACAAGCCAGAAAGCCGAAGGCACCATAATACCCGCTGGTGTGCACCAGACTGCTGGTCCGCCGCCTAAGGATATAGTGCAACGAATGATTAAGGGGGTTTGGGAGCAGTGACACATAACAGGTAAAGGCACCCGAAATCAAAACCGTCGCTTCGCTTTGGTATTACTGCAGGTGCTTTAGGCGTGTGCCAGGCATGACACTTTACTAGCGAGGTGAAAGTCCTCGTACCAGGTATTCGCAGAGCCGAAGGTTAGTCAGAGGGCAAAGTTAATTCCGCAAGGAGTTGGCTGAATGGAGCACCATCAAGGGCAATGGATGAAGTATATCTATCAGAAACTCCAACCCAACTGCCAATCACTGAACCCATCACTGATGGAGCGGGTGCTGGATAGGAATAATCTGATCCGCGCTCTGAAGTAAGTCAGACGCAATAAGGGTGCAGCCGGTGTTGATGGCATGTTCACAGAGCAGCTATCAAAATACTTGTACACCCACTGGCCACAACTCAAGGAAGCCCTGACCAAAGGCAATTATCAGCCCAAGGTTGGCAGAAGAGTTGAAATTCTCAAGACCGATGGCAAGCTGCGCAAGTTGGGTATACCGACGGTTATCGACCGTTTTATCCAGCAGGCCGTAGCCCAAGTTATCAGACAACTTTGGAAGCCGATGTCCCACACGGGAGACCATATGCTGTCGAATGTCATCGCGGATTTAAAAAATGCCTGCTTGCTTGGAAAGCGGACTTCGGCGTAACGAAAGTGCTGAGCCCGCTGCGAGACATCGACAAATGGGTCAGGCGAAAATTGCGTTGTTATATCTGGAGGTAATGGGGACGTAGCGGTTTTCGAAAACTGTGCCGTCTGAGAGTTGATCGTTGGACGGCGTGGAATACGGCTAAGTCCGCCCATGGTCCCTGGTACTTAAGCAGAAGTCCTGCCCTTTACAGGGCATCGCCGATTCGATATTTTACAGGCTTGGGGTTGTCTTCAATGGTAATGTGATGAGAAATGAGGAAATGAACCGCCGTGGTACTTGACCCGTATGCCCGGTGGTGTGAGAGGAAGGGTACCGTGAGATGCCTCCATATTTCGATTAGGCACCTATCGAGAAGAAGTAAACATTGTGATAAAGTCAAAAAAAATAATAGTTTCAATTTTTTTGTTTCTATTTTCCTGTACCTTGTGCGCAGACCCGTACAAATCTATTTTAGTTAATCATTTTAATGAGAACGGAGCTGGTGTAATTGTATCTATTTATAAATTTGGAGAGAAAGAATTTGAAGGCGCTGTAGGTTTCGCTGATATTGAATCAAAAATTAAGCTGTCTCCAGAGATGGAGTTAAAGATCGGTTCTATAACAAAGCAATTTACTGCTGTGGCGATTTTAAAGTTAGTAGATCGTGGCGTGTTATCCCTTGATGAAAGCATAGATAATCACTTTGACGTGTCCAATCAATTGTGGAAAAAAATAACAGTAAGGCATTTGTTGACGCATACATCAGGAATACCTGATTACATTTCAAAGATTTATTATAAAGAAGGTTTGGTGCTCGGTAAGTCAAAAGAAGAGATCTTCTCAACTATAAAATCCCTTCCGGTGAGTGGTGTACCAGGTGAGAAGGTTGAATATAGCAATTCGGGTTATTTTTTGCTGGGCCTTATTATCGAAAAAATATCTGGTATGGAGTTTTCTTTATATTTAGAAGATAATATCTTTAAACCGTTAAAAATGAAATCTACGTATTATTTAGCGAGCAGCGATCCAAAAGTCAAGAATGTGATTGGTTACAATGGATCAAGGAAGGCTGGAAACTTTAGTGGAGAGGTGGCTTTTTCTGCTGGAGGGCTAGTTTCTAGTGCGGAGGATTTGCAGAAGTGGTTAAATGCAGTGAGAAATAGGACTGTGTTGTCAGATAATAGCTGGAATGAAATGTTTTCTCCCTATATATTAAATAATGGTGAGCGTTCCAATGTGGGGTTGGGCTGGGGTATTGGCGAATTAAATGGTGAGAAGGTGTTTGTCCATGCTGGTGGGGTATTCGGCTTTTCTAGTTTTGTTGTATGGTTTCCGTCTGAAAAAATCTCTATTGTAGCCTTGTCCAATCGGATGGATCATGGTTGGTTTAACTGGTTTCTGGAGGCTTTAGGCCGCAAGTCATCCACCCAAAAATTATCAGATCTTAGTTTTACCGTTTTGAGAGAGTCTTTAAACTGAGTGGGTAGAATTTCAGCACTGATTCATAACAAAAAATTCAGCCGACATCAAAAGCCGAACTTCATTTTGTGTATTTCGCTTCTCTCTATTTTTACACAAAATTTGTGTCTTTTTTAATGCGGCTGATTTAAGCATTAGTGCGATAATCGTATCTTGCTGCCTAGTAAAGTTTAATTTCTATAACGGAATCTTGGTTGGGGCCTGCTTCCTTGGAGAATCTGTTCTCAATCGTGAGCAATACATGAACTACATTTCCCTTAGAAAGGATGCGGTTCGTGTACCGCTTAGCGCTGTCACCGATTATGCCGGGAATACCTTAGTTTTCGTATCTTGCCAGGGTTTACCAGCGACTGGTGCTTATATAGGGAAGCTTACTGTCAGTGGAGTCGGGGTTGGGGGAACGTAAGGACTGGGTTTATTGGCGGTTTGACAGGTGAGCTGGCGCCCCAATTCTTGCCAGCACTGCTGGAGCACCATGGCTAGCTTCCACTATCCGCCAATTGATAGAACTTCGAGTATGTGCAGCACCACAATTCTGGGTGGGCGAAGTATGACATGGGAGGCTCTGTGTCTGTCACAAGACATCACAGTGCTGGGGGGGTGCTATCCGAACTCTGGGTAGTCTGATAACAACTTGTCCAGGTGGGATTCCTGTTACCCCGGGGCATAGTTTTTCCGGACGCAGCCTATATTCAGCCACGGCAATTCCCTGTGGGCCCGATGCCGCAACTATAATTGGAAATTAACATTTGATGCTAAGGTTGTGGGTTTTTGTGCTGCCTTAGACCGTATTGTTAGCAGATGGCGGTCGTTCTATCTAGTGACACAATGGATATCTGGTCTAGTGAATAGGTGTTGATAAGGCAGGTGAGTGGCAGTGCGCCGTTTGCAGGTATGTGTGGATTATCGGTGAGCAGAGGATTTATTCCGTGTTGTTTATTCGTTTCTTAATATCTACACAACGATCGAATCAATACACGTAGCCGTGCATGAGTTCCCTGGCAAGCTCAGTAGATAAAACCCCTGGGAATCAGCAGCAAGGCGATCAAAAATGCCTGAGGGGATCAACAGGGAGAGAGGAAAATGGATGAGGGTAATCATGATATATTTTTGGAAAAATAGAAGCTCAAATAATAAAAGAAAAGTAACTTTTGTTGTACAGTTTGCCGGCTGAATTTCCTGGCTTGCTCAAGAATGACTCCTCTCAACTGTGGCTGAGTATATTTTAGAGATAGCAACATGAAAATTTTACTTTTATGGGTAAGTTGGACTCTGTTGGTGTTGATATCATTGCCGGTGTTATCAAAACGTGTGGAATACACCTTGGTGGTGGAGCGTGAGCCTAGAAATATTACAGGAAAAACAGTGCAGGCGATCACCATTAATAGCCAGCTACCTGGCCCGACATTGGAGTTTGTCGAAGGCGATTATGCTGTAATGCACGTGGAAAACCGCATGGAAAAACCCATTACAATCCACTGGCACGGTCTTTTGGTGCCCAACAACATGGATGGTGTGCCCTACGTAACCAATGCTCCCATTATGCCTGGCAGTGTTTTCACCTATGAATTCCCAATCAAGCAGAGTGGCACTTATTGGTATCATTCGCATTTTGGGTTGCAGGAGCAGTACGGCCTGACTGGCCCTATTATTATTCACCCCAAAGAGCGTCCCCCCGATGCACCAGCTGATCAGATCGTTATGCTGGCGGACTGGAATGATGAGCGCCCGGAGGAGACATTGCGAAAACTCAAGCGCGGTAACGAAGGCTTTGCTATCCGCACCGGCAATTTACAAACCCTGGTTGGCGCCATTCAGGCGGGAACCATTGGCAATGTGACTAAACGCAACCTGTATTCCCTGGTTAATGCGGAGATTTCTGATATCGCTTACGACAGGGTCATTACCAATGGCCGAAAAGACTGGGATGTGGATCAGCCAGCCGGTCGGCAGGTTCGGCTGAGGGTTATTAACGGTAGTACCTCAACGTATTTTTACCTGAACTATGCAGGTGGTCCAATGACCGTTATTGCTGCCGATGGCCAGGACGTCGAACCGGTTGAGTTAGAGCGCATATTGATCGCCGTCGCAGAAACCTATGACATACTGGTCACGGTACCTGAGGGTAAAAGCCTGGAGTTTCGTGCCACCAATTATGATGGTTCCAACCATACGTCCAGTTGGATCGGGCGGGGCGAAAAAGTTTATGCACCGGCCATCGAGAAACCCAATATCTATGCCTACGCAGCCAATGTGGGGGCTGAATTGATTCAGCGTATCCAGAAGAGGCATAAAAGCTCGGGGGAGATGCCTGAACCTGATACAGGGCATATCACCAATATCGAAGGTCCCATATTGACCGGTGGCGATGCGCAACAACGACCACCGGCGCCTTACCAGCAGCTGCGTTCAGTCACCTCCAGCGCCCTGCCCAAATACGCCCCTACTCGTATTGTGGAATTGAGGCTGACCGGTAATATGACACGCTATGTGTGGTCCATGAATGGCAAAACTCTGAGTGAAGATGCCTATATCAAAATCAAAAAAGGAGAAAATGTGCGGTTTGTGTTGGTAAACAACACTATGATGCGCCACCCCATGCACCTGCATGGCCATTTTTTTCGAGTGGTGAATGGCCAAGGTGATTATTCGCCCTTAAAACACACGGTGGATGTGGCACCGATGAGCACCACCATGATCGAATTCAAAGCCAACGAGGAGAAAGACTGGTTCTTCCATTGTCATATTCTGTATCATCTGGAATCCGGTATGGCGCGAATCGTTCATTACGAAGACACAGAAGTATCCCCGGAAATTCAGGCGATTCGTTACAAAGCACTGGAAGACCCCTGGTATGCCTGGGCAGATATTGGCCTGCAGACCAATATGAACACAGGCTTCATGATAACACGCAATAATCATAACGACGTGTTCCTGACCTGGGAGAGCAACTGGGGCAATGAGTATCAGGCAACGCTTGGCTATTATCGCTTTGTGAACCGTTTTTTCTCTGGTTTTGTTGGCGTTAATACTGATACCGATCTTGCGCCCCACCGAACCCGTGCCGTGGCGGGCTTCTATTGTCTTTTACCCTTTAAAATTAATGCGCTGTTGTGGGCAGATGAGCGCGGCAACGGACGGATCACGATTAGCCGGGAGCTGGCGATTATCGACCGGTTCGGGTTAGGCTTTGAATACGAGTACGATTCCTTCTCCAAATCCGAATACCTCGTGGCACTCACTTACTGGCATTCAGATTTTTTGTCCTTTACCGCCAGCTATCACAATGAATATCACGGTGGCGTTGGTGTCTTATTCCGGTTTTGAAGTTTGTCTCCCCCTCCTTGTATAAAGCGGCTTCTGGGTAAGCGATACAAGAACTACATTTCCTTTAGAAAGGATACGGCTTATGTACCGCTCACTCTCAACGCCTTCTATTGCCTACTTTTTGTTCTCTTTTGATACGCACATAAATCTCTTCGCGGTGGATGTGGAGGGATTTGAGGGCGTGAATGCCTATCTCTACTTGATTGTCTTTCACTTCTGGCAGTGTGAGTGGTACGTATGTCCCAATTCATGTATTTTTGTCGGTTCGGCGCTTTAGGGTACTTCCTACTGATACTTAAGCTGTGGGCGGGCATTCCTTGATAGGGAGGTTAGATAGCTGATGCTTGTTGGGTGAGAGCTCTATTTGTTGAGTGTCTAGGATTTCACTTGGATTAATTGATCGTTTACAGAAATTAGCGTGGAAATTTACATATCTAAAAAATAAATTGTGGCAGACTTAAACACACCCTTCCTGTGCTGGGTGGCGTGCAACCTTGCAATGGCTGGTCGTTGCATCAAACAATCAGATGGAAAGGAATAAAATGTACGTTTTCAATACTTTTGACCAACGAGTAAATGTGGCGAACAGTAGCTTCAATGAGGGGCGTTCTTCTTTGAGCCCTTTGTACACGGTGCTACGCAATGCAGGCACGGGACAAGCCTCTATCGCCGACATTTTAGGTGCCATTCGTCCAATGTCGGCAACAAAAAAATCGAAATATAGAAACGCACTAAACTATTTGCTCATCAACCTTGTTGGCGAGATGCAACCACAGAACTTTAGCTGGATGTCTCCCGGTATCGGAGGTATGTCAAAGTTTGACAGCAATCCAGATCTAGATAAGGCTGGCCTCTGGCTTTACAAAAAAAATGTTCGAACAGTCATCACTATCGAAAGCAGTGGCGCAGCTGCCACAAAAAACGCGACTTACGGAACCTTCCCAGACTTTAAATGGTTTAGCTGTTTTCTAGCGGATTGGCATGCGCCTTCTGTTAAGCAGCTGGTACGCTACTGCGAAACTGTCCAAGAGCGTTACGGTTATGGCGCTGTTGCCACGCACTGCTGGGGCGGCACAGGGCGTACCGGATGTTTCCTGGCGGCCTGGTCGTTATTTACTCGTTCCTCAAAGACTGCACAAGAAGCACTCAAAAAAGTCCGCAGACAATACAACACACACTCAGTGGAAATGAAAGCCCAGTACAACACACTTGCAAGATTCTCCGATCATCTAGGTTATGCAGCATCAAAGACCTATGATGATATTACCCTGGATCACGCAGGCGGACACTGGCACCCAGCAAAACAAAACTATGGAATTAACCAAGATCCGGGACACGCCGGTTCCGGTGGTGGTACAGGGGATGCCGTTTTCAAGAAACTGGTTGGCCAACACGGCGTTGCGAATAGTCAGAGCCCCTACGTCACTGATTCACCAACCGCGCACGTGCAAGTGGTGAATGCGTAAACGAGAAACGAAATATTAGAGCTCAACCCTGTTGGGCTCTTTTTTATTTAGCTCAAGCCTTAACTGAGCGGTAATACAAACGCAGCCCCGGAACATAATTTCCGTTACGCTCCAATTTTGCCGGTACAGCGAGCGCTGGTAGAGTAATCGATGCTTGATGCATCTTGAAGCCAAACAAAGTTCAACTTCTACAGAGTAGGCTTGGCTGGGGCCTCCTTCCTTGGAGAATCTTCCCTTAACGTCTTCCATTGCCTGCGTTGGGCACGCCCGATTTAAAATTGGTATCTGACACCGTCACAGCTGGCGATCCACTTTCCAGATCACCTGGAGAAATACATCAGTCTATAGCTGCCCGGCTGACACAGAGTTTTGAACACCCTCCTTTTGGGGTGAGAAGTTGTGTTCTTGACCAGCAGGTTTGGAGGGCCCCATCCTCTAAGCTCGCGTTTATGATTCGCTTTGTGTATTTTGTTATTTTAACGGTCGCATTTAGCGTAAGCCTCTAAATACTGCTGCTCTTTTATCCAGTTGTATTCAGCTCTCACAACCACTAACACAAGACGGGGGTAGTTGCAAGTATCGGTATCCATTGATAATCAATGTGGTGGTACTAAAATGGAATCTTTACTTAGGTATGAGGATGGAGAAGTTGTATCTGTAGAGCAGAGTATTAAATAGGGAGATTATTGAAAAATGACAACAGCGCTAATTAAACGTGTTAATCACTCATTCACAGCGCGGATTCAAGCTTGATGTGAGAATCGTGGTTATTGCTAGCAGGTGAAACAATGGAATGGAATTTTAAAAATTATTTTCGTATCGTCGGTTTGTGTATTTTTTTTGCCGGGGTATTATCCGTTTCGGGCACGGCGTTTTCGGCACAGTTTTCCGAAAATTTCGAGTCCGGTAGTATCGGCTCTATTGAGAGGGTAGATGATTTACAGTGGAATCTGTGGATTAAAAATGATAGCGATGAGCCATGGCTGGACGATATCCCACGATGGCGAAATTGGTGGTTTGTAAAAATGCGTAAAGTGCCCAAAGGCCGTTGGGTTACGCTCAACATAAAGGATATTTATCCCAGTGATAATAGGGGGTGGGAGTACAGCTATGTACCGGTGTACAGTTACGATAACGTGAACTGGCAGCGCTTTGACAGCAAGGATGTCACTCAGTCGTTTAATGATAATGTCGAAGACAATACACGCACTCATACTCTCAGTATTTCAGCGAGATTCGAACATAAAACAGTCTGGATCGCGCGATTCTATCCCTATACGACGAAACACTTTGATCGTTACCTGCGCGATTTGCGCAATACCTATCCATGGCTTGATACGCTAAATACGCTGACGGTTGAGAATCTCGGTGTATCACCTCACTATCAACAAGACATTAAGTTACTGACGCTAACCGATACAACGGTGGCGGACAGCGATAAAACGCGTGTTTGGATTCATGCACGCACCCATCCGGCTGAAACGGGAGGCTCTTTTGTTGTTGAAGGTTTGGTGGATTTTTTATCCAGTGCGATGAACGCTAATGCGGAGTCGGCATTAGCGCAAATAATTTTTAATATCGTGGCGGTTCACAATGTTGACGGGGTGATCGATGGAAATTACCGCACTAACATGGAGACGATAAATCTGGAATCCGCGTGGCTGCATTATCCTGAATCTCCATATGAACTGTCTCAGGATGCCCCGTTCGAAAACCGACTGTTAAACGACAAGATACGCGAACTTAGTGATGCCGGCCCGCGTTTCGGTATGGCGTTAAATTTGCATTCTAGCCAAAGCACACCCGATTACCGCACATTTTTCTACCCCCATTTTGGCACTATTGAGCAAGGTTACTCACCACAACAAGCTCAACTGTGGAATGACCAGCTTCGCTTTATTCAACACTTTAGCCAATTTTTGGGGACTTATCATGGTAACCCGCTGGTTGAGCCGACAGTTGAAGAGGGCGGAAGCGCTTTTTTAAATTATTTTTTTCCGGAAACTTGGTGGTGGAATAACTTCAACGCATCGGTATTAGCATTAACCATGGAAACCACTTATGACAGAGCCGGTTACGGTGAGCGCAGGATTACGCCCGACGACCTACGCAAACAAGGGCATGCGCTTGGATTGGCGATTATGGAACATTTTAAAATCCCAGTGGTTAATCCCCCGATCTTCTATCCCGACAATGGTGTTGTTGCTGCGCCTTTACTGCTGAATGTTGATGATGTCACAACGGGGGACCAACGTCGTGACCAAAACGAGGCGGCACTCAACGAGATCGAGAACCGACTTTAGTCGCTGCGCTCACTGGTTGTGACGACGCTCGCCGAACCACGACACCTCTGAGTGACAACCCCACGCAAATCGACTATCTGTCAGCTGGCTGACAGATAGTCATTTGAGCTTCGTTTACGTTTCGTATTCGATATAGAGCAGGGAAAGCACAGAATTATAGAGACGCTGCTCTATAACTTGCTTTGGATACTTACTACATCAAATAAATTGTGGAGTTTGGCATTCCTACAGGCGGGGTTCTGGTTTGAGGCGTACTAAATAACATTTGACGCATTTGACAGTTTTCTGTATTAAAATTCCAAACTTTCCTCTCAATTATGAGTGGGACGAATGTTCCATTTTTTTGGATTTTTGCCTGTTTGGCGCTTTAGCAACATGTTTATTTCCAGCTGATACTCACGCCGCGGGTGAGTATTCCCTCGTGGGGAAGCTTGATAAGTGATATTGGGGGGAGAGTGAGAAGGGGGAGGCGAATGCTCCCAGAACTTGGGAAGTTGCTCCGTACTATTGAACTTTCAATAGGTGTTTACTTAGAACAAGCTCAATTACCCATTGATTGCATTGATTGAATAAGTAGTCTAGCGCCACTACCAATAGCAAAAAGGACGGGATAGTAACCTTAGGCTTTACGCTTGATTTAAACATGCTTGTAATCCTCCCCTGTTATCTTCGTCTTATGCTCTTTGATTCAACGCCTTAGCGCAGAGGTGTTGTTTTCTTGACTATGGGCAGCTTCTTACCAATTAAGTGGTTGATCCAATATCAGATTGGCTGCATAGAACTTGAAATCTTGTGAATATTTACTTATTTTGATCATTCAGTGAACTCCAGGTAAGGTAATTATCATTTTACTGAGTTGAATAGATTTATTTGGCCGCTCCGGCTAGCTACTAATTAAGCTTATTCAAATGTTGGCATATTAGTTAAAGAATTCAATGGAACGTGAAGCAAGAGTATTCGCAAATGTAAAAAGGGACGTATATCATGCCAGAGCCTCTATCTGTCCTCGACAAACAACTCGAAGATTTTGAGTGCCTTGCTCGAGAATATCATCGGAAGAAAACCCTTAAGATCACTGACCCTAAGAAATTGGCAAAACACCAGGAGGAGCTTGATTCCTGCCTAGCTCATTTAGAATCTCAGAGACGGGATATCGATGTGCAAGCACAGATCCAGGAGGAGCTAGAAATCTACCGGAAAGGAAATAGGCCCATAAATAATGAGTGCAAACAGTTACGTGCAGCACGCGTCGCTGGGCTTGAATCAGAGGAATATCACCCAACAGACGACTTGCAAAAAAACATGTTGGCTGCGGGCCTAGCATCACCAGACCAGTACTGTAGTTGCCATCATATTGTTCCTGGGCATGGTAGAATGACCAAAGATAAGGTTACGGGAGAGCAAAGCAGGTCACGCAATGCAATTGCTGCTAGAACTAAGCTTCACCAAATGGGTATTGGTATCAATGATGCAGATAATGGTGTGTGGCTACCTAAAGGTATGACATACGTACCCCATTGGGCTATGGAGAAGGCACTTCCACACTCAAGAATACATACCAAGCGATATGAAGCCCACATTGCGAGTCAGCTCAAAAATACATCCAATGAGCAACAAGCTCGAGATGCTTTGGATCGTGTTCGAATTGGGCTTCAGCAAGGTTCGTTGAAACATCTCTTAACCGATGAATCACAAGCGACTTATTTACAGAAGACAGCATGAATATCTACAGAATAACATCAAGTGCAGAAGAGTATGGTACGTTTGAAGTAAACACTACAGCGATGTTAGAGAAGTTGGGAAGCGAACTACTTACTGACTTGGGAGATTCAACTACCTCAATCGCAGACAAATGGGGTAATTTTACAGCTTGGTTTGAAGATATGGATGATGAATCAGATATTGATCCATATCCAGACGTCTTTGTGTGGACTGATTGTGTTTTAGTAATGAATGAAAAATCCAGGGAGGTATTAAACAACCTTTTGGATAAAGTTGGTGAGTTCTTACCTTTTGCTACTCCAAAAGGTCGCTACTTTGCTTATATCCCTCACCTAGTGGTTCATGCCAACGAGGAAGAAAGTAAGCGAGAAGTTAGAAATGGGATAGAAATGGAATCTAAGTCCATTGTTTTCTCTTCTGCGGAGGTTGGTACAAAAGCTATTTTTAAAACAGATTTTAATAATTTTACTTGCGCCTTTTGTACAGATATCCTTAAAAAATCTATTCAAGAAAACCACCTCATTGGTGTGCGGTTTGAAAATCACTTAGTTTAATTTTTGAGCGGGGCCCCATTTTCTAAATTTAGGGCCCCAGCGAGTCTTAAATTTAATAGACTTATGATGATAGGGCTCCAGTCATTTTTTCTTCTCAACATACACGAAGACCTCCTCCCGGTGAATGGGACGAGGTTTGGGGGGATGCCTATCTTTACTTGATTGCCTTCTACTCCTAGCACTGTGGCTGATACATTTGTGCGAACTCTAAGGCTTTCGCGGGATCGGCGCTTTAGGGGCAACCTGTTACTTTCCTAGTGATACTCAAGTTGTGAGTGTACATTTATTGGTAGTGAAGCTTGGTAAGTGATATTTTGAGGCGGTGTGGAGCGCGCTGGGTGCAGAATAGGAAAAGGTAGGAGCTAGGCTCTTAGTGTTTTTCACCTTTCTTCTTCAGTCATTAGTCTTGGCGACCTATATTTTTATCTGGTGGGTGTCCAGAATTACTGCAGCACTTGGATTTACGAGTCGTGAATCTCTACAGCCAAATCAGCGTAAGAAGCTCACGACTATCAGCTCGAGTAGCCTTAGATCCGTGGCAACCACAAGCCCATCGTAGCAGCAAAAATACCGATCGCCATAAACACAGTCAACGGTACTAAGGCACTGACAAAAGCAATCTGGGTACCCTGTGCGGCCTCACGTTTTTGACAGTGAAAATACCATTCCAGCATGGCCAGTGGGAGCAGGTATTGGCCGAAGCCCAGTGCATAAAGGAATGGCCCGGTAAAGGATTCCCAGTCGACCCCCCAGCCTCCGGTGAGCATTGCCCAGCCCATCAAGGCCACACGGAAGAACCATACTGCACTGGCAGCCATAAATAGGCGCAAGGCCCAGCGACGGTGCTCCGCAATGCGCCTGGCCATCGCGGTACGCACCGCCAGAAAGGCAAACGCCAAAATTAGTATGCCGTCCATGGTGATGCTGATTTGCGACACAAGATCACCAAAGGTATGCCGAGTCCAGGTCATGTAGAGCCCAGCAATACTGGCGATGACGGCAGTCAGCAGATAGCTGCGCCCCAACCAGCGATGGAAGTTGGGGGCATGCCGTCGCACCGAAGGGATCAGCTGCAGGGGCCCGCTGCCGATCACAATTGCGGCCAATAGCACGTGGCTCACAGAAGCCAGGTTGCCCAATGTATCTCCCTCTCGGAAGCCTGCCGGTAGGTGCAGCCCTTTCAAACCATGCACCCCTGACTCGGCAATGGGTGGGTAGAATACGGCCAGGATATAGGCAAAGAAGATCGCATGGCCGATGGCCGCGATGCAGAACCAGGTTTTTACCGACAGGCTAACGGCCCGCCGGGTATCGAATGGTCGCGGCAGTGCTTGGCTGAGTACAGCGTTGTTCATGGGGTTCTCCAGGCGTTTATGGTGCGTGCTTGGGCTGAATGTGCCTGCCGAGCATGTTCGGTTTTTTCAGGCACACGCACATCGGCCACAGGCAGGAATCTGACCTCCCCCAAAAGGTGGAGATACTCCTGCTCCTGCATCCTCCGAAAGTCCCATGACAGCTGGTTGCGCCTGGTTTAGCATGCGGAAATGAAATCGTCGTCCTTAAATACGCCTGCGTCGACTCCGCTCAATGCCAGCTCGGAACTACCCAAGCTTCCGGTGTGGCAGCCCTTCCGTAGGCCCGTTGAGCGCTGGCCACACTTGACCGATCTGCTCATCGTCTTACTCATGTTCTTGCTGACGTTGCTGATGTGGTCGCGCGATGATGCGCGCGAAGTGCTGGCCATGCAGAGTCTGTGGGATGTTATTGCTTTCCAGTGTGCGTTCGTCGGCTCTTTCGCTCTGTTGTGGCGTCGCACACACCCCTGGCAGGTACAGGCCATTATTCTCGGCGCAACAATATTGCTGGAACTGGGTTTACCGGCGGATGGCATTGTCGCCATGGCGGTTTCGCTATATAGCCTTGGCCGCTACGAGGCCAACACCCGGGCCAGTTTTATCGGAGTTATCGCAACGCTGGTTTTTGTGGCGATTGATCAAGGTATTCCGGTTCAACCAACCGCGGCAGGCACAGTAACGGTGATGCTGGTATGGGCGCTGTGGTATATCGGTCGCCGGTTGCGTTTTCGCGGTGAATATCTTCGCTTGCTGGAAGAGAGAGCCAAGTATTTGGAGCGCGAACGCAGTGCCGAATCCGAGCGCGCGGTAGCGGCCGAGCGCACCCGAATCGCCCGCGAGATGCATGACATAGTGGCGCACCAGGTGAGTCTTATGACTGTGCAGGCTGGTGCCGCCAGGGCCATCAGCCTCAATAACCCGGAAGCCGCCAGTGAGGCCATGGCTTCGGTGGAGGCTGCTGGCCGTCAGGCCATGACAGAAATGCGCCATTTACTTGGCGTACTGCGCCCGACCAGCAGCGACACCGCGCTCACTCCGCAACCGGCTCTCAATGATTTACCAGCTCTGATTGAAAAGGTCCGGCAGGTGTTAACCGAGGTTGACTACGAAACCCACGGCACACTGGAGAATGTACCTACTAGCGTCGCTCTCACCGCCTATCGTATCGTTCAGGAATCCCTCACTAATGTCATCAAACATGTCGGTGTCGCAGCGCGGGTGCAAGTGTGCCTGAGCGCAGACCATGACACTCTGGCGATTCGTGTGCACGATGACGGCAACACCACTGGCGAGCGGCCTATGGTGGAAACAACTATTGACGGGCAGCCCGGCGGTGGGCACGGCATTGGAGGCATGCGCGAGCGCGCGGAACTGCTCGGTGGCCATCTGTATGCGGGCGCGGCCGATGGTGGTGGTTTTGAGGTATATGCACAACTACCTACAGGAATGGTGAAAACATAATGTTGCGAGTGATGGTGGTGGATGACCAGGCTTTGGTGCGGCGCGGTTTTGCCCTGATCCTGAACAACGAGCCCGATATCAAGGTGGCCGCCGAGGCCGCTACTGGTATTGAGGCAATTGAAGCCGCACGAACGCATCAGCCGGATATCATCCTGATGGATATCCGCATGCCGGAGATGGACGGGCTGGAAGCCACGGCACGCATCCTGGAAGCTAGTGATGCAACTTGCCGTGTTATTATTTTGACCACGTTCGATCCCGATGAATATGTGTTTCGTGCGCTGAGGGCAGGGGCCAGTGGCTTTGTGCTCAAGGATATTCCCCCAGAGGCGCTGGTGCAGGCAGTACGTACAGTAGCAGAGGGCGGTGCCATGCTTGCACCGGGCATCACTCAACGCCTGATCAGCCAGTTCGCACAGAAATTGGGGGCAGGACGCAATCGGGCAGAACGCCTGGAGCGCCTCACCACTCGGGAGCGCGAAGTACTGGAGGCCATCGCCGCCGGCAAGAGCAATGCCGAGATTGCCGAGGCCCTGTTTATTGGTCCCGCCACCGTGAAAACCCACGTTTCCAGCTTGCTCTCTAAATTGGGGTTGCGCGATCGTGCACAGGCGGTAGTGTTCGCTTACGAATGTGGCCTGGCCACAGTAGGAGAGCGCGATGTCGGTTTCTAGATCAACACGTGTTTTGCAGCGGAATGCACTGTATCGGCTTGCTGCCATCGGCGCAGTAATTTTGGGGCTGTTCCTCACCCTCGGAGCCCAGGGCCACTTTGCCGCCGTCTGGCCACTAGTAACCAGCGACGGAATGGGCTTATCCCGTCCCTTGCTGCTGATGCTGCCCGGCGTGATGCTCGCCGGCACAGCGGTGTTGAACTTCCTGCTCTGCAAATCACTCTGGCAAGAACGTGGCTGCGCCCTCAACGTTACGCTTGCGGGTAATCTGCTTACTATGAGCTACTTGCTCTACCTGTTGATACGCGGCGTACCCAATCACCCTATTGGCGTTTTTCTCGCATTGGAGATGTCTTTTGTACTGCTGCTCGTAGCAACAAGGGCGGGACTGGTCTGGCCTGCGGTAGCAGAAGCGCCGGTTGAGAAGGGCATGCAGTAATGTATACGCTCGGGGATTGCACTAGCTACCCGGCACCTTAAACCCCAAGCTTGTTATTAACTTGCTAGCTTCTTTCTGAAGTCAGACAAATAGATTACTCTGTGTACCTTTGAGGCACTGACTAAGTCGTTTTCTTCGCAAAATAATTCCACCCGTCTAAATCATTTTTCTTACCATCAAAACTTCCAAGGTGAAACATCTGTACGATAGTGCTATCTCAAAGTGACTCGAATCGAACCTTTCCGATAAGCGCGTTGCTTTTTCTCCGCAGCTCAATCGATAGCTTCCCGCGTAAACTTTTCAGAAACAAAATCTGACAACACGATTTATGTAGATGCCTATCTTTAATTGATTTCCCTTCATTTCGAGCACTGTGACTGAGACACTGGTTCCAATTCTTAAGTTTTCGCCGTTTAGTAGTTTTTGGATCAACCTCTTTGTTTCCCACCGATACTCAAGCTGTGGGTGGGTATTCCTTAGTGGGGAAGCTTGGTAAGTGATGCCTGTATAAGAATGGGGCGCGCGGCAGCGGTGGAGGCAGAATAGGAATGCGGCGCTAGTGGTCCATGCGGTTAATTCTGTAACGATTGTTTTGCACGCTCTACGGAAGCCAAGATTTGACCGGCGGGCTTTGTCCATTTAAATGGCTTTGC
>NZ_JBGMEK010000081.1:0-16961 GCF_041447265.1 Microbulbifer epialgicus | reverse complement strand
GGAACTTAAATTCCTAAGAATATTGGACAATCGCTTATTCAATCGTACATCGCCCATAACTTGGTTTTTCACTTCGTCCATGACCCAGTCCTGCATAATTACCCATCCAAATCTGTAGCTCTTACTATGCCAAAACTGTAACTCATTGATTTTTATAATAAAACTGGAAAAACTTGTGTATAAAACTTAGCGGTGAACATTATCCAGAATATAGTTTGGTTGTTCGCTGGATAGCCGTACCCTTTTTAGGGTCGTGAGGTTGTTGCGGATATTGTGTGATAGGGGTAAAGTGAGGAGGGGGTAGGTGAAAGGGTATTTGGTGCTGGATTTATCTGTTGTGGATAAAAAAGGATTTCTCGAATATGCAAAAAAAATACCAGAATTCATCAAAAAGTATGGTGGTCGATATATTGTTAAAGGTGTAGTGCCTGAAGTTGTGGAAGGAAATTGGTCACCTGAAAGATTGGTGGTGTTAGAATTTCCGTCAATGGAGAGGGTTAAAGGTTTCTTGGGAGACCAGGAGGTAAAGGAGCTGTTTTTGTTGCGGCACAGCACAACAAATAGTCGATTAATTCTAGCGGAAGGCTGTGTTTGAAATTGTATAATATGCCAAGCATTGGCTGGTTTGTTCTTTTTCAGCGCTGCCGATTTTTTTGTGTCTGCTACGCGGAGCATCCGGTTGTTGTTGGACGATGGTAAAATACTTCATATTTAATACATGTATGCCTGTGTAAGGTTGCAAGGGGGATGAGATGTATAAAACTGTTCTTTGTGCGATAGAAAGCTCTCAAGAAGGTAAGTATGTGTTGTCAAAAGCGATAGAGCTTTCAAACAGATTTGATAGTAAGCTAATAGTTTTGAATGTATTGCCCTATAGTCTCCTGCCTAAGGATTATCAGCGGGAGCTGAAAGAAAGCGCGATTCCAAAATTCAATGAAATTACGTCTTCTTTTGGTATTGCCAAAAAAAACAGAGTTTTAAAAGTAGGCAAGCCATACGAAGTTATTTGTAAGGAGGCTGAAAAAAGAAATGTAGACTTGATAGTTTTGGGGACGCACTCCAAGAAAGGTATAGGTTCACTTATTGGTTCTACTGCAAATAGTATAGTGAATTATGCTCGCTGTGATGTAACTTTAATTAGAATATAATCGCTGGCGATCTTGCTGAAAAATTGCATATTAATTGGTCGCTATAGACATTCGTGGTGCTAAGATGTCTTTTGTGTGCTCTTGCTGCTTCAAGGTATTCCCAAAATTGGCTGTTATATATAGTCATGGGGGGTAAACTAACGGTGAATGTTTAATAACTGTAATTGTTATGCTGTCACTGTGATTACGATAATTCCTGTTGTGCCGCTGGAGTATGCAGATATGGCTCATTTTATGTGTGACAGCTTGCAGGTCTCAGTTTTTTTGGCATTTGGTTTGCGCTCTTGTCAACATCAAGTATTCTCTGAATGCATGGAAGAACAATAGTTTTCGAATTTTTAGCTCTATTGCCGATTTCTATTTTGGAGGCTTCTGTAGATCTTTTTTATGTTGATAGAGTATGAGTGTGATAGCGCGACTTAAGCTTTTGGCTCCCGCCAGAGTGAATGATAAATTTCAGGAGGGGCATTTTGCTAGTTACCGTAGCGAGTTTTTCATTTCCCTATGAAGCTCAAATAGCGAAAGCAGCCCTTGAATCCGAGGGTATAAAGGCGTTTGTTGCAGATGAACATACTATAAATATGCAGTGGTTATATTCCAACGCAATGGGCGGTGTCAGAGTGCAGGTATTGGAGTATGATTTAGAAAGTGCTCGACTTATGCTCAACCAGGATCATTCAATGAAAGTTTATGCTGAAGTGGGGGAGCGGCAAGTGAGATATTGTGAGTACTGCTCCTCTACAAATATGGAGCCATTTACCAAAGGAAAGAAACCGGCATACTTGGTCTTTTTGTTTTTTGGTATGCCCCTGTTTTTCTATAAGCATGGCCTAAAGTGTGGAAGTTGTGGGCGTTTTACAAAAATATAACACAAAGAATGGGAGCTAAAGTGCAGGCTGCAAGCTTGAGAGAGCGTAATCTATAGCGTCGCCCTATTTTGCTGAGACTTGTGTAAGTCGCAGTGCTAATCTGTGTTATCTCGCATTCTATTTACTACTGGGTAAGAAGGAAAGAATACACTGCACTCGAGACTCGCTGTAAATAGATCCCTGTAAGCTCGTAATCGGCATCCATGCCTCATACGGTCCCGGGCGCAGTGTATTCTTTCCCTCCCCTCTTTTCAGTATGTTCATATGGTTAGCCAGATAGAGTAGAATTTGGATGCAAGCAGGGTCTTCTGTCAAATTACTACTTAAACTCTTTCCCCAGTATGTCCAGAGTAATTTCCCCAAAGCGCTTAAGCATCAGGTTCTCAGCTTCGTCCATTACATCCTTTAAGGCGGTATTCACCGCACGCTCAATTGGGCAGTTAGTGTGTTCATCAGTCAGGCCAATGGTAAAAACTGATGTTTCACCCAATGCCTTATGAATATCCAGTAGCGTAATTTCAGTTAAAGGTTTGGTGAGTGACCAGCCTCCGTTATGCCCTTTGGTGGATTGCACATATCCCTGGTCGCGTAAAAGCGCCATGGTTCGCCTGACTACCACAGGGTTGGTGAAAAGCATTTCCGCCATTTTATCCGAGGTGACTGGCTTTTCAGTCATCTTGAGGTGGACGAGTACATGAAGTACCCGGGAGAGCCGGCTGTCCTTTCGCATATTTCACCTAATTTGTTGAAGACGTAGCATATCATGAAACTTAAGGTGTTACATGTGTTGTCACCTGCTAAAATATTATGTAACAATCAAAGTTACATATAATTTGGAGGCTTTTATGGATACTGATGTACTGATAATTGGTGGTGGTTTCGCTGGACTATCTGCTGCAATGCAGCTTGTTCGTGGGCGACGCAAGGTGGTTGTGATGGATACCAATAAGCCCCGTAACCGTTTTGCTGCTGCGTCCCATGGGGTATTTTGTTTGGATGGAAAAACACCCGCAGAGATTCGCACAACTGCATTATCTCAGTTGCAGAACTACCCAAGCTTTCGGCTGGTTGAAGATGCAGCAGTAGGTGTGGATGAGATTGAAGGTGGATTTGCAGTAACGGCGAATAATAATGAGCAATTCATGACGAAAAAGCTGATTCTCGCCAGTGGTATCACGGATGAATTGCCTGATATTTCCGGCGTGAAGGAGTACTGGGGTAAGAGCGTGATTCACTGCCCATACTGCCATGGTTACGAGCTTAGCGACTGCCCTTTGGGTGTACTGGCTACCAGCGAGTTATCTTTTCATCAGGCGGCAATGATTCCAGATTGGGGTGCGACAACGCTATTTACTCAGGGCCAATTTATACCAGAAGGGGAGGCACTCAATCATTTGCTCGCGAGGGGTGTAATTCTTGAGGAGACGCCGATTATAAAATTGGCAGGGAAAGGGGCGGACCTCAATCATGCTTTACTGGCTGACGGTCGCGAGTTGCCCCTAGAGGGGCTTTACGTATCTCCAAAAGCAAATTTAAATTCATCCCTTATCAAAATGCTGGGCCTTGAGTTGGAGGAGACATTTATTGGGAATATCGTTAAGGTCGATGACTTTAAAGAAAGCTCTGTCAAAGGAGTGTTTGTAGCGGGTGATTTATCCAATCCGATGCAGAGTGGTACCTTTGCGATCGCATCCGGCACCATGGCTGGTGTCGCAGCACATCGTTCACTTATTTTTAACAGCTGATATATACTAAAAAGAGGGAAAGAAAAAATAATACACTGCACTCAGGACCGTATGAGGTATGGATGCCTATTACGAACTTACAGGGATGTATTCGCAGCGCGTCTCGAGTGCAGAGTATTCTTTCCTTCTGACCCAGTAGTAAGTTATCTCTAGAGAGCCTCTGAATAATAACGTGATGCCTCTGGTCTTCAGAGCAGTTCACAATCAAGGTGCGGCTTCGCAGGAATGTCTAAACCTTTCAAGAGGTCGCAATTGGTAGTTTGAATCGCTCAAAAAGCCCCGCAGAGAAATTACGAGGTTATTCCGAGGTTCCCTAGAGTTCCAATTATTCGTCGTGATAACTTTCATCGTCATTCAGATAAGAAGAAACTGGTAATCAAGCTGAAAAGTGGCTGGTGCTTTTTTACAGCCCCAGCTACAGAAAAATCAGCAGTTGACCGCATTAACTGCGAGCCCACCAAGGGAGGTTTCCTTGTATTTGCTCTGCATGTCGATGCCAGTTTGGCGCATGGTTTCGATGACGCTGTCGAGAGGTACTATGTGAGCACCATCGCCGCGCAGAGCTAGGCGTGCGCCGTTGATGGCTTTTACCGCGCCCATGGTGTTGCGCTCAATACAGGGAACCTGCACCAGTCCGCCGATAGGGTCGCAGGTCAGGCCCAGGTTGTGCTCCATGCCGATCTCGGCAGCATTTTCAATTTGTTGGTTACTGCCGCCCTCCACTGCGGCTAAGCCTGCAGATGCCATTGAGCAGGCTACGCCGATTTCACCCTGGCAGCCAACTTCAGCAGCGGAAATGGAAGCATTTTTCTTGAACAGCATGCCTATAGCGCCGGCGGTTAGAAGGAATTTAACCACCTGATCTTTTAGCTCACCGTGAATTTCTGGATCGTGTACGAATTCTACGTAATAGGCAATTACTGCGGGAATAACTCCAGCTGCACCATTGGTGGGGGCGGTGACGATGCGCCCACGAGCGGCATTCTCTTCATTGACTGCCAGGGCAAAAAGGCTGACCCAGTCGAGGATGGCAAGGCCGTGATTGCGTTCTTCCAGGGATTGCTTGCTCAGCTCCCGATAGAGTTCTGCTGCACGGCGGCGCACGTTCAGGCCGCCCGGCAAGATGCCATTCTGGTGGCAGCCCCGTTCAATAGAGGCATCCATTACCTTCCAGATATTCCATAGGCGGTCTTTTACTTCCCGCTCACTACGAAAGGCCTTTTCATTTTCCATTGCCAGCTCGGCAATAGTCCAACCGTGCTCGTCGCAGGTTGCCATCAGCTGTTCGGCGTTACTGAAGTCATAGGGAAGTAGGGTGGCTATCTCTTCCTTGTGAGCGAAATCCTCTTCGGAAAGTACGAAGCCGCCACCGATGGAAAAATAGCTGCGCTCGAATAATAACTCAGACCCGGAATATGCCTGACAGGTCATGCCATTGGAGTGCTGAGGTAGGAACTCTTCCATATGGAAAACAAGGTCGCGCTCGCGAACGAATTCAATGCTGTGGTCATTATTTAGCAGGAGAGACTGTTCTTTTTCAATCGCAGTCATTTTTGCTTCAATGCTATCGACATCAATGGTATCTGGGGACTGGCCCAGAAGCCCCATCAGTACCGCCATATCGGTACCGTGACCGACCCCTGTCAGCGCCAGGGAGCCATACAGGTGTACCTGTACACGGTCGGTATCGGCAAGCTGAGCTCGGGAGCGCAAGTCCTGTACAAACTGGCGGGCGGCGACCATGGGGCCCACCGTGTGGGAGCTTGAGGGGCCGACACCGATTTTGAATAGTTCAAAAACGCTAATACTCATAAATATACTCTGCGCCGGGCCGCGTGCTGTTGCAGCCCTCCCTTAAGGATATAGTTGCACCATTTGGGGGCGCACTTTTGCCTTACGAGGCCTAACAATCAAGATGGCAGTCGCCATTCCGTACAAAATTCTATTTGTGACATGTTTTGCGGAATTTATGAGTTTCCAGACTCGCAGAGTAAGAGAAGCTACGGCACTTCTGCGACCAAAACAGCACGTTTGGGCGCGGGGTGACCTTCAATCGTTTTATCTGGCGATTGTGGGTCGAGAAAATCCGCCAGGGACTCAAAACGCATCCAATCAGTACGTCGCTGTTCTTTCAGGCTGGTGGTGTTCAAGTCCACTGTCCTGGGATTGCGGAAACCGCATTTGCGCAACCAGCTCTCCAGGGTGGCGCAGCTAGGGAAGAACCAGACGTTGCGCATTTTTGCGTAGCGACCCTCAGGTACCAGGCAATCGCCGAGTTCGCCATCGATTACCAGTGTTTCCAGTACCAGTTGCCCGCCTGGACGCAGGGTTTCGCGCAGTTCACGCAAGTGATCCATCGGAGAGCGGCGGTGGTAGAGCACCCCCATAGAGAAGGTGGTATCGAAGGCACGCAGATTTGGGGGGAGGGCCTCAATGCCTAGAGGCAGCAAATCTACCGGCTTTTCCTCGCCGAGATATTTTTTCAGTGCATAGAACTGCGCAACAAATTTTGCCGATGGATCTATGCCAATTACGCGCCGTGCGCCGGCTCCGTATGAGCGCCAGCAGTGGTAACCGTTGCCGCAGCCGACATCCAAAACCAGTTTGGCTTTGAGTGGTGCCAAGTAGGGCAAAACACGATCCCACTTCCAATCAGAACGCCATTCAGTATCAATGGCTAAGCCGAAAATTTCCCAGGGGCCTTTGCGCCATGGGTGCAGCTTCCTCAGCTCCTGTTCCAATAACTGCAATTGTTCGGGGTTGGTGTCTTTGTAACTACCTATACGCACGCTACTGGCAAGTTCAATATCTGAGGGAGTGATATCCGGTAAAGCTTCCACTGCCGCTCGCCAATCTGGCAGGTCTCCCCAACGATGTGGACTTAGGTTCTCTGCCACTTGCTGTGGTAGCTGCGCCAGCCAGGAACGCAGCTCAGGGATATATTGCAGGCTGTCATACAGTTGGGTGTAATTGATCACAGGGGTACTTACTTTTCGGGATTGCCTTTAATGGCAATTAAAGAGGCAAAGTTAAAACACTGGAACCAAACATCAACGCTGGTAAAGCCCACACCTTTCAGGCGCTGGCGGTGGTTGTCCAAAGTTTCTGGAATCAGCACGTTTTCCAGAGCTGAGCGTTTCTGTGCGATCTCCATTGCGCTGTAGCCGTTGGCTGCCTTGAAGGAGTGATGTAGTTCAATCATCAGCTCGTTATGAGCGTTATCTGCAAAGTCGACTTTTTCCGAAACGATGAGGATGCCACCGGGGCGCAGTCCTTCATGGATTTTCTTCAAAATTTCTTCGCGCTCCCCCACTGGAATAAACTGCAGGGTGAAATTGAGCACTACCATTGAGGCATTTTCGATGACGACGTTTTGCAGGTTGTCGCAAATCAGCTGAACCGGGATTTCACCGCTGTCCGCTTTAAGTACAGTGCGGGCTTGGTCTACCATGGCCTTCGAATTATCGACTGCGATTATCTGGCAGTCCGCTGCAGGAATGCGATGGCGCATAGCGAGAGTTGCTGCGCAGAGAGAACTACCCAAGTCATAACAGCGGCTGCCGGCTTGGACGTAGCGTTCAGCCAGGGTGCCAATCATCGCCACGATGGTGGCGTAGCCAGGTACTGATCGTTTGATCATGTCTGGAAAAACTTCCACCACCTGCTGATCAAATTCAAAACCGGCAACCTGGCCCAGTGGGTTTGCGTAAATGTTATCGTGTTTACTCATTGGGATTTCGCTAAAAGAGTCGCGCCACTCAACCGGCAGGCGCCCATGCCTGCCAGCTTCGTGCCGGCTTACACTTGGCCCCGGCAAAGGCTGCCAGGGGCTAGTTCAGGATTCTATTAGAGCGTTTCTTCCTGCAGATTGAGTTTTGCTGCCGCTTCGCGACCATGGGTGCCGGTGACCACAGCAGTGCTGGCCTTGCGTGGGTCAAGGTAGGTGGCGCCGACCCGCTGCAGATCTTCGAGAGTCACCTCTGTCACTTGCTTGCGGAATTTCTGGCGCACCGTGTGGCTGCGGCCGTATAGAGCGGAGTGGAAGTTCTTCTTGGCTTCACCGGCGGGGGAGCCGGGTTTATCCAGTCCGCCGACAACGCCAAGAATAGCCTCTTCAACCTGTTCCTCTTTGTGTTTTTCTTCGGCCAGCCACTTTAAGGACGCATCGAAGTCTTCCAGGGTTTCTCCCATGCGTGGATCGCGGTAGGAGTAAAAACGGAATACGCCAATATTGCTATCGTGCCCCGCGCCACCACCGTAGGCACCACCTTGTTCGCGAATAGTACGGTGCAGGAAACCATTGCGCAGGAAGCCGCTCAGCACAGATAGAGGCGCGGCATCTGGATGGGACATAGGGACAGTGGCATAGGCCTTGGCGCAGAAATTGACTTGGCTGTTGGCGACCCACAACTCCTCGACATGCTTGCGTTCAAAGGGCGCATCGGGAGCTGCCGCTGTGGTGCTGGGGGTGGAGGTGAGTGGTGCTAGTGCTCGACTGAAATCACTAATTTTTTCTTCTTCACCCACTAGCAGAAACTGGCGTGGTGCTGCCAGGATCTTCTGGTGAATGGATTGAAACTGTGCGGAAAGGTTTTGTAGCCCTTGCTCCTGATCGAGTCCACGCACCAGGGTTTTCAATTCGCGCAGGCCCAGTAGACCCCCACTGGCATGGCTTTCCCAGGCGGCGCGATTATATCCTGCGCTAGCCGCAGCCATGGCTAGGGCGTGGCCATTGCCGACAACTCCCTGTTCGCGGCGGGCCAGGGTCTGTAATAGTAGTTCTTTGATGCGAGGGGACTCATCGAAGCGTACCTGTTCCATGGTTGCCTGCATCAGCTCAGTCAATTCGCTCTGGTTGCGCGATAGTGCTTTGCCGGACAGGATAAAGTGGCCCGATAAGTGATCAAGATTATCGATGGCGGTGCGGCTACTGGTAAAGCCATGCAGCGCTCCAGCGACACTGGTTTGCCACTGTTGTACCTCCAGATAATCTTTATCTCCCAGACCGACTTCGCTCAGTACCTGACAGTAGTAGGGCAGAAGCTGTTTTTCTTCTTCGGTGAGGTCTGGCAGGGCGCTCACCATTTGCTGGTAAACCAGGCCATTGGTGCCGGCGCAGTAGAGGGTGAGTTTCTGCTCGCCCAGGGTGGTTTCTTCACCCTCCACATCAGGCAGTTCCGCGGGAATATCTTCTACGCCCACTTTGGGCAGGAGGGAGGCGTCGTCCTCGCGGATTTGGCGGTCGGTCAGGGCCTTGGCGGTTTCAATAATTTGCTCTGCTTCTTTCTCGCTTAGACGAGATCTGATCTGTGCGAGTTGATCCTTCTCAGCCTGTTCTCGACGTGTTGCCAGTTTGTCATCCGGGCTCAGAACCAAGCGCACTCGGTGCTGGTTTTCCAGCAGCAGCTCGCGGGCTTTGTCAGCGATAAACCTCGGGTCCTTGATTTGCTCACGCAGTTTTTCCAGGGTGGCGTCAATATTCAGTAGGCCAATGGGATCGCCACGGTGAGTGGCACCGGTCAGCGCGGTGAGGATCAGCTGCAGCCCGTAAGGGTAGCCATCTCCACCAATCTCCCTCTGTTGCAGTTCCAATTGGTGCAGGCTGGCCTCCACCTGGTCGTAGGGGATGCCGGCTTCTGCAACTTCTTCCAGTACAGTGAGTACTTGTCTTTCCAGCTCGTCGGCACAGGTGCGCTCACTACCCTCGATACCGCAGACAAAAACCAGCTCCCGTTGGGAATCATCCAATCCAATAAGGGGGGAAGGGGATGTGCCGAGGTCGGTGGTCTCCAGAAGTTTCATCAGCGGGGAGGCACTGCTGTCCAGCAGCACGCCGGCGAGTAAGTGTGCAGTCAAGGCTTCTTCCAGGTCAGTCACATCGCCAAGCAGCCAGCTCAGTACAATATGGGTCTTACCGTTTAACTCTTCGCCGCTTAGCGGATAGTGCTCTTCAACCTTGAGTGGTGCCTGGTAGCGATCTTCGCGACCTACAGCGATAGTTTTGTCCAGCTGATCGAACTTGTGCAGGGCTTTTTCTTCGAATGCTGCCTGGTGCTCAGCAGCGGGGATGTCGCCAAAGGTCATAAAAATGGCGTTGCTCGGGTGATAATGGCTGCGATAAAAGGCCACCAGTTGTTCGTAGCTGAGTTTAGGGATGTCGGTCGGTTCGCCACCAGAATTGTAGTGATAAGTGGTGGTGGGGAAGAGGTATTTGCTCAGTGTGTGCCACAGCTGTGAGCTGACAGAGCTCATGGCGCCCTTCATTTCATTAAACACTACGCCTTTATAAACAAGCTCACTGTTGGCGTTATCTGCTTCGGCGAACTCCAGGCGGTGGCCCTCCTGGGCAAAATCCAGCGGGTCCAGGCGTGCGAAAAATACCGCGTCCAGGTAGACGTCGAGCAGATTGTCAAAATCCTTACGATTCTGGCTCGCGAACGGGTAGGCGGTCCAATCGGAGCTGGTGAAGGCATTCATAAAGGTATTGAGTGAACGCCGAATCATCATGAAGAAAGGGTCCCGCACCGGGTACTTGTCACTGCCGCACAGCGCGGTGTGTTCAAGAATATGCGCCACGCCGGTGGAGTCTTCGGGCACAGTGCGCAGCGCCACCAGGAAAACATTTTCCGGATTGTCTGCAGCTATGTGCAGGTGTTGGGCACCGGTAGTGTCGTGACGGTATTCCTCGACGCGTACGCCGAGGGAATCAATTTCTGCACTGGTAACCAGTTTGAATGCAGGATGTGAGTTGCTCAAAAGACAGCTCCCTGGAGTTATAGGAAATTTTCTGGCCGAGCTCTGCTGTGTCGGCTAAAGGACGCTATTCTACCGCTTGCACACACCGGAAAGACAGTGTTGACAAGGATGCCAGCAAGGCGAAGACTTCGCCTTCCAAAGCCCCGGCATAAATGTAGACGAACAGAGAGGTAGAGGTTGTCCTGGTTGGATATTGCCAGCGTCACTGGCTTTATTATGACATGGGTGGGTTACACCGTTTTCGCACGGAAAAAAGCCAAAGAAACCTGGTGCCTCACCTCGTCACTGCAATGGCATCGGGTGGAGTGGATGCTACGCATGCTCGATCGGGAAATGCGTATGGCGGACACAGCGATCCTGAGTAACCTTGAGCGAGTGATTGGCTTCTTTGCTTCCACCAGCATATTGATTCTGGCGGGCCTGGTAACCGCATTGACTGCCAATAAGGCGGCAATTGAAGTAATTACCAGTCTACCGTTTGCTGAGCCTACCTCTGTTGAACAGTTTGAGCTCAAGGTGATGCTGCTGATCCTGATATTTATCTACGCTTTTTTCAACTTTACCTGGTCGTTGCGGCAATATTCATTCGCGAATGTGCTGATTGGTGCGGCGCCGCCGCCGGAAACTGATGATCTCTCCGAAGAGGGGCGCCGCCGCTTCGCTGTCAGTATCGCCAAGGTGATCGATCATGCTGGGCACAGCTACAACTACGGTTTGCGTTCTTATTACTTTTCCATGTCGGTATTGGGCTGGTTTATTCACCCGCTGTTATTTATCACGGGCTATGTCTTCGTGGTTTGTGTACTGTATCGGCGGGAGTTTATGTCTCGTGCCCTCAAGTCAATTTTGGCAGCGCGAGAAGGCGATTTGGAGCGCCAGCCAAGGACAGAAAATGATGAAAGATAGAGAAATTCTGGCGGCCTTTGATGAAGTCGCCAAGCTCCGCGGCTGGCAGTCATTACATACGCCGAAAAACCTGGCCATGGCACTGTCGGTGGAGGTGGCGGAACTCGGCAAGCACTTCCAGTGGAAAGATGAAAGTGAAATCTTTGCCCTGATGAAAACTGAGAGTGCGGCCGCAGTTGCCGCCGAGCTAGCGGATATCCAGATGTATTTAACCAAGTTGGCGGTAGTGTTGGATATTGATATGGATATCGCATTGCGTGACAAAATGGCAGAAAATCGCCGGCGTTGCCAGATTGAGTTACCAAGTGAGGGCTTTAATGAGCGCTAGTCGTTACAGCGATCGGAATTTTGATGACTTGGCCCACCGCTTTCGCAACCGCATTTATGGCGGGCTCAAGGGGGATATACGCCTGGCGGTGTTGACCCGCGATCTGGCTCCCTTATTAGGTACTGAGCAGCGCACTTTAAAAGTTGTAGATGCCGGTGGGGGCCAGGGGCATTTCGCGATGGATTTGGCTCAGGCCGGACATAAGGTTTACCTGGCCGATATTTCTGCACAGATGCTAGAACATGCCGCAGCTGAGGTGGAAGAGCGGAGGTTGCAAAAGCAAGTGACACTCCTGCATAAGCCGTTGCAGGCATTGCCGGAACAGGCAGAGCTGCGTGAGGCCGACCTGGTCATCTGCCACGCAGTGCTGGAGTGGTTGGAAGAGCCGCGGCAGGCTTTGCAGCAATTGCGCAGGCTGCTAAAGCCCGGCGGACACCTGTCCCTGACATTTTATAATCGCCGCGCATTGGAGTTTCGGTTGTTGCAGCGCGGCAGTTTTCGCCAGCTTGAACGCAATATTGGTGAGGACTACTGGGGAGGGCATCCGGGCAGCCTCACCCCGCAAAACCCCTTGCTACCTGAGTGGGTGGAAGGGTGGCTAGAGGAAACCGCCTTTGAAGTCGTATGCCATAGTGGCATTCGCTGTTTTCACGATTTTATGACACCCTCAATCCGTGAGAAGTTGCCAGCGGCGGCGATTGTGCAAAAGGAGCTGGAATACTCTCAGCTCGACCCATACCGGCAGCTGGCCCGCTATATACACCTCCTGTGTAAGGTGCCCTGATTACAAAACACGCAACAATAACTCTTTGGCGGCGTTTACCCGGGATGCCAAGTAGTCATTGCCGCCACGATCCGGGTGTAATTTCTGAATCAGCTTACGGTGTGCGCCAATAATTTCATCCTTTCCCGCATTGGCGCCCACTCCTAGGATTCGCCGCGCCTCGTGCTCGGTGAGAGTTGGGCCCTGATCGTTTTGAGCCGCCTTTTGCCCCTGCCACTTTTCCTCACCCTGTTGACGGTTTTGTTGCTGTCGGTTGCGGGCGTATCGCTCAAAGAATGGTGCCAGCCAGGGCAGCAGCCGGGTGAGCTGGTTGAGCAGGCGGCCGAGCACCGGCAGGATCAGAAGCACGGCGGCGCCAACCCAGTGCAGGCGACCGCTTAGTGCGAGTAATACCACGACTACTGCAGCCGCTAAAAGTGTGGCCAGGAAAATCTGTTTGCGCTTGTTTTCAGGTGCGCTGGCCTTGATTTTTTGCCATGCATACCAAACTCCAATCAAGATAAGCAGTAATAAGATTAAGCGTAACAATGGCGACTCCTTTTATTGTTGATCTGCCAATTTTTAACAGTGGGGCCAAATATCTCTCTGACCTGTTTGATCACTGAGTTAAACTGGCCTAAGTATGGCTCTAGGCGGATTAGCGGCTTATGGCTATCCTGATTGAAGAGAATTTCAGCACTTGAGATAACAGTATGCAATACGACAAATTCCAGGTACCGGATGCGGATCAGATTTTACCCGGTCGGCCACAGCCGATGGACATCACTGGCATTCATTTCGTTAATGGCAATTCTATCAAAGAGCCGTTTCCCGAGGGTATGGAAGTCGCCATGTTTGGCATGGGCTGTTTCTGGGGCGCCGAGCGCTTGTTTTGGGAAGCTGACGGTGTCTTCGCTACTGCGGCTGGTTACTCCGATGGGGCAACAGAAAACCCGAATTATGACGAGGTATGCAGTGGCCGCACTGGCCATGCCGAAGTGGTAAAAGTGGTTTTTGATCCCAAAGTGATCAGTTACGCGGAATTACTCAAGACTTTCTGGGATATGCATGACCCCACTCAGGGAATGCGCCAGGGCAATGATATCGGTTCGCAGTACCGCTCCTGCATATTTTGCACTACTGAACAGCAGAAAAAAGAAGCGGAGGCCAGCAAGGATGCGGTACAGGCGGCGCTGGATGAAAAGCAGCGGGGCAAAATCACAACGGAAATCAGTATGGCGCAGCCGTTTTACTACGCTGAGGAGTATCACCAGCAGTATATGGCGAAAAACAAGGAAGCGGTGTGTCCGATTTTACGCAATCCTATGCACGACTGAACTGAAAGGGCGGTTGGAAGAGCCGCCCTTTTTCTATTCTATTACCCTTTCCCGTCTATCTCTCCAATTCCTCAGGCTTGCGGAACGCTTGTTGTTTATTCTTCTTTCTGCTGGTGTGCGCACCAATCGCTCCAGCTGCCGGGGTAGAGCAGAGAGTCTTTGTATCCTGCCAGGTGCTGACTGAGAAAGTTGACGCAAGCCGTTACACCGGAGCCGCAATAATTTAGCAGTGGCCTCCTATCAGGCAGGGATTGCCATTGCAGGCTCAGTGCCTGCGCAGACTTCACCTTGCCGGTGGACTCTTCGGTTAACGATTTCCAGGGTTGGTTAATAGCGCCGGGGATATGCCCGGCGATGGGGTCAATGGGCTCTTGCCTGCCCGCAAAACGGTCGGGATCACGGGCATCCACCAGCTGCCAGGGTGCATTTTCGAGAGTAGGCTTAAGCTGTTCATAATGCACCAGCAGGTTTTCTTTAGGCATTGCGTGAAAATTACCAGGCTCGTCGGGAGGCACTTCGCTGGATTCCAGTGGCAGGGCCTCGCTCAGCCAGGCTTGCAGCCCGCCATTTAAAACTCTGACAGCACTGTGTCCGAAAAAGAAAAACAGAAACCATGCTCGCGCGGCAAAGCCCAGGCGATTGTCATCATAGACGACAACGGGTGTATCACTATTGATACCGAGATTGCGAGCAAATTTCTGGAACTGAGCACTTGTGGGCATGGGGTGACGACCGCCAAAACGCTGTATTGGCGCGGAAAGATCGCGGTGCAGGCTGGCGTAGTGGGCTCGCGGAATATGTCCGGTGGAATAGGCGCGGGCGCCGCTTTCGGGATCCACAAGATCGTAACGACAGTCCAGAATTACGGGAACTGCGCTCTTTTGGAGCTCCAGTAGATCTGCAACCTCAATCAGTGGGCTGTCATCATTTTTCTTCATTCAGTCAATTCCTTTTATTAGTTGGGCTTCAATCAGTCGTTCTGTGAAATACATAAAGGACGGGGAAGCTTATGGCTTGCCTCGACTCGATACTGATTGTGGAGGCGGTTATTGCACCAAGTTCAAATAGGTAGTGATATGGTTGCAAATAGGCCCATTACCTCCAGCATCGCAGTAGCTTAGCATTTCAATATCTGCTTCCCCAATGTCGGCAGTCCACTGGCCACTACTGCCTTTTTCATAGTTGATCCAGAGATCCTCTTTCACCAGACCAGCCGAATCCCGCTTATTGAGTAGGATATTCAATTCCATTTTATTGCGGGGCGTTGCGAAGAAATACTCACCATTGCCGTCGAAGAGGCACTGCTCGTCTGCATTTGAAAAAGTGACGACCTGAGAGCTGATAATCCAGTCATCGTAGGCGCGGTTTCCATCGCGCTCAACCAGCCTGCGGCAGGCAGCAAAAAATGACTTTTCGCAGTTGGCATCCCTAAATCGGTTGGTTGGCCCATAGATTTTACCGCAGTTGCCGGTACCATTTGGTTCATAGCCAGAGGCGTCCCAGCTCCACACCAGATTATGGGAGGATAAGGGGGCTTCACCATCACCGTTCCAGTCCCCATTGCCATCAAAGCCATATATTTCAATAATATTCAAACCGACATCTAAAAACCCTGAAATGGCGTTGGGTTGTAAAAGGACATCGTTATTGCTGCTTGAGGATGCGCCACTTTTCACCAAGCCGTCAAAAACCCGGCTCATTTTCGAACGTCTGTCTGTATCGCTGAGGTTTTCAACATCATTGTAAGTTTTAAAACGCTTAACGGTATTGCCTGCGTAAAATGCCAGATCGTTATATCCATCGTTGCTGAAGCAGCCGTGAGTACTAAAGACAATCAGATTTTTTCCAGCAGATAATACCTTGCTCTTGGTGATGATGTCTGTAGGTAATTCAGTACAACCGTGGCTGCCCAGGTTGCCGTGATTACTGATTCCGTTGGTAGTGCCATAAATATAGCTTCCTACATAGGTTACCAATTCCTCCTTGAGTAGGGAGAGTTTACTTTCGGCGCTATCTGTAATTTCGAATTTTAGTAAAATAACTTCGTTCGGGTTTTCCTGCAAAAAATCAGCGATATCCCGTAAACCATGCTTTAAACGTTTGTAGCCGGTAATGGTGTTCAGGCAACCAGCAAACCCACTGTTATTGTGGCAGAGTCGCAATTGATTCCAGTCATAGTGGACATCGTAAACCAGTTGCCTGATTCCTTTTTCCATTTGCTGGGATCGGGTTCGATACTGGTTGAGGGCAATATTCCAGAATTGATCATCGCCATTGTTGGCGAAAGAATTATGGGTTCCAGGCCAGGTTGTTTCTGAAAATGGAGCATCGTAATCAATACCGTTTTGAATGTTCAGTGCGCGCTCCCCCCACTCGGATAGAGTTTCGGCAGATAGTGGTATGGTTGTGATATATATGGCGATGGCGAAAATAAATAGATTAAGGCTGGGCATGAGGTTTTCTCTCGAAATTATTTTTATGTTGATTTTTTGCGTAACCTGATTAATGAGCCTGTGCCAGGCGGTTGTTAATGTAGCATTTCAGCTATCGAGTCTCGACTATATTTGGGAAGGGTGCACCCATAGGTTCATTTCTAGCATCTATTCGCAATGATTTTGATATCAGGGATGCTTTTATAGAAAGTTGTCTGATTAAGTGAGATGCAATGTGGGTGCCAATTGCAGCTGTATATTTTTCGATTGTTTGGGGGCTGTTGATACTAACCAGCCTGTCAATAATTAGTCGGCCCTGAAAAAAACCAAACACTAGCCTCCAGCACGGTGTAATGAGGGTTTGCGGGGCGATTCGGACTAAATCCACCTTCCAAAACGTAAGTAAAATATCCGTATTATTAGCCGGAACGGATTTGAGATCATAAAAATAGGTGAAAACGATTTTTTAGGGCACAAAAAAACGCCTCCAGCGCCCTGATCATCCATTTTCTCAAATTCCAGGCACACGCAGCCATGAGGAGATTTATCGCATCACCCACTGTGCCTTTGAGGAAGTTTCTTGACAGTCGAAAATCAAATTTGAGATGCCCAATGAGTGGTTCAATCGCTGCCCGACGCCGGCACTTTTTCCGTTTCTTTTCCCGCTGGTAACGATT
>NZ_JBGMEK010000080.1:0-17462 GCF_041447265.1 Microbulbifer epialgicus | reverse complement strand
GTTGGTTAGAATGCCGGCCTGTCACGCCGGAGGTCGCGGGTTCGAGTCCCGTCCGGTCCGCCATATACAAAAAAGCCCTGCTCGAAAGAGCGGGGCTTTTTTGTTTGTGTCTAGCGTGAACACACCGAACAGCAATTAGCTAGCGCATCCAGTGAACCAAGTATTAACTCTCAACCAACTCAGTTTCCGTCTTTTCGAAATCGGCATGTAGCAGGAGGGTTAACTCTTCCAGCTCAGGCATCTCTGCAAAATGCTCGCCATTTCCAGCGATAAGATCCCAGGACGCCTTGGAGTCCACATACAAATGGGCAACCACTTGGCTCTCTAAGCTCCCTTCTATCAACCCGGCGGGAACCCAAAAGTGCGTGGTGTTACTTATTAGGTGAGGCACTGTGCTACCGCAACCGCTACAGAAGTCTGAGCGGTATCCTGTTGGAGTACGGTATGAAGAAACCTTGTCCAAACCCCGCACCCAGCGAAACTGATCACGCGCCACAAACATCGCAGTATCTGATGCGGAGCCACTCAGTTTGCGGCAGAGCGAACAATGGCACTGGTAAAGGCTAGGTAGTGGCTCATCCAGCTGAAACTCGACAGCACCACATAGGCACTTTCCATTCATTCCTTCCTCCTTCCCATAAGCTGAAACTCAGAGTCTTATCTGAAATCGAAATAGGGTAGCAGCAATATCCCAACCCTACCTTAGACTCCTACAAGGGCACGAGGAAGTAAATGCCAATTGGTACCCCACATAACCTTACGGAAAACTATGAGGTCTTCTCGCATTTGACTCGCGCCGCCAGCACATGATCTTCCCAGTGCCCATTAATTAATAAATAACGCTTAGCACTGCCCTCAACCACAAAACCAAGTCGACGCAAAAGAGCCGCTGATCGATAATCTTCAGGCATGTAATTTGCCATCACCCGATTTAGCCCCAACTCCTTAAAGCCAACTTCAGAGCTTCATCACTGAACCTCAAAAATCTACGGAAACAAATCGGCCTCACTCTGCTGCCGATGCAGAGAAGGAGGCACTCGCCTCACCCCGCAAAAAACGCCACCCTAGAGATCTCCCATCTTGATACCCCTGCTCAAGCAACTCAGCTTCCTGAGTAAAGCGTTTTACCGGGAAGCCTTCCGGCGGCGCAATCACAGAGACGCGACAATTTTTTGGGGGAGATTGGATAAAGTCCAAAGCACGGTTGTAGCGCTCCCCTCTCTCCAGGACAGCTTCAAACAGTCGTGCGTGATCATGGAAGAACTGCTTAATAAACTTGGGCGCCGCCCCAACCGGTTTGCGGTAACCCAATGGGCGTGACAGCACAACAGTAATATCCCTCGCGCCCTGCTCATAAGCACGGATAACCGGAATGGAGTCGGCAAGCCCTCCATCTGTCATTGGCTCGCCATCAACAATGGGAAATTCACGATACGCCATTGGAATAGCGCAGGACGCAGGGAACACTTCATGCATGTTCTCTTCCGTCACCCGCACATAATGAGCCTCACCGCTATTGATGCTGGTTGTTACCGCGTAGAGAGGCACGGCATTGTCGATATAGTTTTGAGTATTTAATGGCACGTCCTTATAAGAGGCATGCCAAAGCCAGCTAATGTCGCAAAAATGCCCCCCTTTTAGGTAGCGCCGCCAATCTATAAAGTCCGTGCGACGTGCATGATCCAGCAATATCCGGCGGCTTCGCCCGTGATCCCCCGCCAAGTATCCAATCAGGTTTGTCGAACCTGCAGAGACACCAATTGCGAAGTCAAAGGGGCAGTAATTCGCTTCGATAAACGCATCCAGCACACCCGCGGCGAATATGCCGCGCATAGCACCACCCTCCACTACAAGGGCAGATAAAGATTCTTTCTTTGTTAGCTCACTGGCCATAGGTAAACCGCCATAAAAACACAAAGTCTCGACACCCCACCCAGCAACATGGCTTATAGGTCATAAAATTCTCCAGACCCGCCTCGATATCACTACTGACTTAGGACAAGGTCTTTGCCAACTTGATTCCATCACCACTATGATTGGAGAATTCAGGCTATTTGTCTTTCATTGAGTAATTTATGCCATCCGCCGTTTTTCAAGCCCCATGGAGCCGCCAGCTAAAAATAATCAGCACCATAAGTGCCGCTCTCTTACTGGCCATTCCGCTGTTCCTGATGACCAAGGCCCCTCCCACGCCGTCCCTACTCTTTAGTATCGCTCTTGCACTACCGCCAGCCATACTGCTGTTGGGCGCCTTGTTCATGGTCAGAGGCTATGTCATTCAGAATAACAGCCTGCTTGTTCTCCGCCTGGGCTGGAAAACACGAATCCCCTTACAGGACCTTAATAAAGCCTCTGCTGACCCTTCGGCTATGCAAGGATCGGTCCGTATTTTTGGGAACTCTGGACTATTTGGCTATACCGGTCTCTTCCAAAACGAGAAGCTGGGGCGCTACCGCGCCTTTGCAACCGACCACGACAAGGCCGTAGTACTAAATTTCCCTACCAAAACACTGGTTATTACCCCAGACAGGCCCGAACGCATGGTTGAGATGCTGAATCGGCACACCTCCTAACCCGGCTGCACACCGAACAAGTGGGGAAGCACAACGTCAATGGCACACTTGGCTTTTTTCAGGGCGAGCAACATACTCCAGCAAAACGTAATACTGGAAAGGAAGTAAATGAGAAAAATTACTGCCGCCCTGGCACTCTCCCTGGCCGCCCTGTCTGTGAATGCCCACTCCGCCTGCGTTATTTTACTTCACGGCCTCGCAAAATCTGATAGCTTCATGGCCAAGATGGAGAGAGCGATCAACGATGCTGGATATAGAACAGTCAATGTGGACTACCCATCCACAAAATTTCCTATCGAAAAGCTAGCCGGCAAAGCAATTGCGCCAGCGTTGGATGCTTGCGCTGGTGAAAATGAAATTAACTTCGTCACCCATTCCATGGGCGGCATTCTGGTTCGCCAGTATTTGAGCCAAGTGAAAATAGAAAACCTGAACCGCGTGGTTATGCTGGGACCACCCAACAAAGGTAGCGAAGTGGTAGATAAGCTCGGTAATTTTCCGGGGTTCCAGTTTGCCTTTGGCGATGCGGGATTACAATTGGGTACCGGTGCAATGAGTATTCCCAACAAACTGGGAAAAGCAGATTTTGATGTTGGTATTATCGCCGGAACACGCAGCATTAACCTGCTACTATCGCAAATGATACCCGAGACCGATGATGGCAAAGTTTCTGTCTCCAGCACCAAGCTTGAAGGCATGAATGACCATTTGGAAATGCCTGTTACCCATGTTTTTATGATGAAGGATAAAAAGGTAATCTCTCAGGTCTTATACTATCTGGAGCACGGCGTTTTTGCCAAAAGTAAAAACTCAACCCCCAGCCAATAATGTATTCCAGGCAATACGACTGAGCACTAACCGGCTCAGCAAGACTTAAAAATTGGCAATATCTTTTTGCCAAAGGTTCCCACTAAGAACCCAACCTATGGGAGCGGAAATAAAAACTCTGTTTATGAGGAAATAACCAAGATGCAATGGCAGTGGTGCAGCTTTAATGAACTTTCCATCAACCAGCTCTATGAAATTCTACGAGTACGTCAGGAAGTTTTCACCGTAGAGCAAGATTGCCCCTATCAAGATGCCGATGGCAAAGACCAGCATGCCTGGCACCTGATCTGCTGGGATGGAGACAGTGAAAACCTACAGGTAAAGGCTTATTTGCGCGTTGTATTTCCCGGTGAGAAATACAGTGAACCCTCCATTGGACGAGTACTTACCGCAGAGTCCAGCCGCGGAACCGGTCTGGGCAAAGAGCTTATTTATCGCGCAGTAAAACAGACGCAGAATGAGTATCCAAATAAGGGGATTCGTATTTCAGCCCAGCAGTATCTGGATAAATTTTATGGGGGGTTTGGGTTTGAGCAAGTATCAGAGCCCTACCAGGAAGACGGTATACCGCATATAGAAATGTTACGGCCCCCAAAGTAACTGAGGGGACTGGGAATCCTGCACAGCAGTTGCAGGATTCCCCAATTGGTAAGCAGCTTAGTTACTACCTGCCGGACTGGTATTAAGTGACACTGGCTCACTGCTTTTTTGGCGCACCCAACTATAGAAGCAGGAAACTGCGATACCAACTGCAATCACCAGCCATACAGAGTTCGCTACCAGGGAGGCCCGCACAAAGGAGTCCTCACCAAATTGTGCCACATGAACAGCGACCGCCCCCACACAAGCAACAATTGTGGCAACACGCAGGTACATAGACCACTTGGCGACAGTTCCTGTAAAGGCAGCCACCACACTGAGCAGCAATGTAACCGACCAAAATACCTGTGCAGCATTCAATTTAAATAACAGGTAAGTAACTGCACTCAGTGCGATGGCAAATGGAATACCCCAAACTTGGGCAGTCCAAACACGCTCCAAGCGAACGACAGGATTGCCGCGTTGACGCTTGCGCACCAGCCAGATATTGATACCAGACACTACCAGCAAGCACATACCCACCCCCAGTAGGAAGTAAGCAATTTTGACCGGGAAGCCGGAAAAATGGCCGAAGTGTAAGCGGAAAGTGGAGAGATAAACCTGCTTCGCAGTATCCCCCTCAGACCAACCTTCTTTCTCAATCAGGCTGCCATCAGAATTGAAATGGTACCGCTCGCCCCAAACCAAGCGCTCGGGAACGCGAGTCCAAACCTCGACAACCTGCCCCTCACGCCCAGGAAATGCTACCTCAATACGAGTGCGCTCTTCTTCCGGCGCAATGCGATCCATTGTCGCAAGGATTGCTGCATAATCCGGGTAGGCAACCTCAGGAGCATTTTCCTCCATCACAAGGTGATCGCGATAAAGCATATGCTCCACCTTTTCTGAATCACCCTCGAAAAATACGCCAGCAATTGCGAAAGCTGCGACTTGGGACAGACCGATAAATGCACCCGTAATCGCGATTGCTAGATGGAATGGTGATGCCCAAACACCCAGGCGGTTATGCAGATCCACCTGCTGCAAGCGTTTCGACCCGGACAGTCGGAAGGAAAAAGCATCTTTAATAATTTTGGGGTGAGCCAGTAAACCGGAAACGATTAGGGCAGACATCACTACCCCAATCAAACCTACCAAAACAACCCCCAGGCTCACCGGAAGATTTAGAGCAAAATGCAAATACGCGAGGAAATGCGTCCACTCATGCTCCACTTTACCAAGCAGAGAGCCATCTTCAGATACGTATCGCTCCATCTCACCAACTTCAACCACCAGCCTGGGCATATCCTGGTTGGGAATGGTAAAGGAAATCGACTTAAGCTCCTCTTTTTCTTCCGTGGCTAGTGCAATAGCGTTTTCAGTAGCCGTCTGGTACACAGAGGCCTCAACATTGAGGTTTTCCAGCTCAGAGGCTTGCTCCCAGCGCTCAAACTCATTGTAAAAGACCGCAAGTGTTCCACTGATACAAACAATATACAAAAGTGTCGATACCGCCAGGCCGAGAACTGAGTGCCCATCGGTCATGTCGCGGACAAAGCCGGGCGTCGGTTTAAAGGAAAATTTCACGTTAAATTCCCACTCAAGTCCGTTTATTTATGCTGCCGAAGCGGGCAGTGCAAAAGCCAATAGCAGGCCGCTGACAGCTGAGAATGCCAACAATCCCGTTGAGGGACGCAGTAACTTTTTATCAGCGCAACACCAAACCATCGCCAGGGTCCAAACGGTCACCGATAGGAATGCTCCTCCCACAAGGCGGGTAGTGTCCGAAAAATCGGTAAAGCCAAAGAACAGCAAACCGGCTGTCAATCCGCTGACAGTAGGTAGAAGGAAGGCGGCCATAAAACGCAAGAAGCCCCGCAACCACAATAGGCGCAGGGCTTGAGATTCGGCAGCACCTGAGCGCTGTTTTTCCACGGGCCTGGGGCCACTGGGCCAATCAACCTTGAGGGCAAGTAATGCGAAGACTCCTAACATCACTATCAGAGTGGCAATACTAACCCCAAACTCCACCCCAACTATTGAACTCCAGCTTAGAGCCGATAGCACTATAAAGCCCCAGCCAGACCAAGCACGCAAAGGCTGGGCACCGCCACAGGACCAAGCAGAATAAAGAAGCGAAATTCCGATCAGGGCAAAAACACTGGACACACCGGCAATCATATAAAAAGACATTGGCATAACCATCACATTAGGAGTCTCGACTCCTTGTCTGATTGCTAAAACGTAAAAAAGGGAGCCTGCCCACAGACTCCCCCTGCGAACAGACTCCTAGCCTACTCTAACTTAGAAAATATAATGTGCTTCGACCGTTACATAACGGCGCTCACCGTAGAAGCAATCACCGCGGCTCAAGCAAGCGGTAGTATGAATCTCATCTGTCAGGTTTTTCCCAGTTAACTGGAAGTGCCAGCTATCCAAAGAGTATCCGATAGCTGCGTCATACAGTGTGTAAGATGGGTTGTACGATGGGAAGGTTCCTGTGGGATCTTCAACACCAGTGTAGCTTTCGCCAACATGACGAACGCCCACGCCAATATTCAGACCTGACAGTAATGCACTCAGGTCGTAGTCACCCCATAGAGTTATTAGCTCCTCGGGAACAGCCTCAATTGCAGTACCAACTTCACCTGTAACATTGCTCTTGGTGATCTCGGTATTGGTAGTACTGTAGCCGGCGACCAAGGTAAGGTCACCTAGCTTGCCGGTTGCCTCCAGCTCAATACCGTCAATAGAGACCTCGCCGGTTTGAGTATCAAAATTAATATCGGCAGGGTCTGTTGTGAGTCGATTTTTCTGTACGATATCGTAGGCAGCAGCAGTCAAGAGCAGGTTGGTACCTTCTGGCTGATACTTAATACCTACTTCTATCTGTTCACCCTCGATAGGCTTGAGTGAGTCACCATTACGATCTGAGCCACTAACCGGCTCGAAAGATTCAGAGTAGCTGATATAAGGTGAGATACCTATATCAAATGCATACATCGCCCCGAGGCGCATAGTAGTAACATCGTCTTCCAATGCGACAGAACCTTCAGTCTGCGACTCTGTAGAGTCCCTACGAACACCAGTCGTTACTATCAAGTTTCCAACCGTCATATGGTCTTGGAAGTAAAAACCCAACTGCTCCGTATCTGTCTCCGGCCCATCCGTAATTGCCAGACCTTCGGGTATATATCCGTACTCTGGATCGAAGATATTAATCACCCCGCCATCAGCATAGCCATAATCATTATCTGTAGTCGCATCCTGGCTATCCAGACCAAATGAAACTTGGTGGCCGACGATACCCGTAGTTAACTCACCGGAAATACGCAGATCAAAAATCAGCATATCTGTACTGGCTTCACTGGTAAATGCGTCTCGTTCCATCTTACTGATATTTGGGTTACGGCGGGATTCGTCGAACTTGCCATACATGGTGTTGTAATCTACCTCACCTTTGGCATAGCGGACGCTGGCATTTACACCCCAATTATCACTAAAGCGGTGATCAGCCCAAATGCTGTAAGCAGTCTGCTCCGTATTATATTTATCCCAACCCGGCTCACTGTGGAAAGTATCAGTTGGGATATCACCGTTTGCGTTGTCAATACGGGTACCACCCCAGGGCAGGAATGCTGTAGAGGTACCACTCTCATCATCCTGATAAGTAGCCTGGAAAGTAATCTCGGTGTTCGCACTTGGGCGCCATGAGATGGATGGCATCAGCAAGGTGCTGTCATTATTGACATAGTCTACTTGGGTATCCGCAGATCGTTTATAACCTACTACTCGGTAGAGCCACTCACCATTAGTATCCATGGAACCAGTAACGTCAGTGGCAAAAACTTGGTGATCATAGCTACCAACTTGAACCACTACTTCACCACCAAACTCCTCTTTGGGACGCTTGGACACTAAGTTTACGATACCGCCTGTTGAGCCCTGCCCATAAAGTGCAGAGGAAGGACCTTTAAGAATTTCAATGCGGTCATAAGCATAAAGATTCGCTCGGGCACTAGTGTAGCTACCGAATATGGACTGAAGGCCATCAATAAAAATCGCAGGATCAACACCGCGCACCAGAGACCAATCACCACGGACATCAACACCGTAAGTTCCGCCGTTCACGCCCGGAGTATATTGCAGAACATCCTGAACAGTTTTCGAGCCGACATCTCTAAAAAAGTCGTTGTCCAGAACGGTTACAGAGAAAGGTGTTTCATGTACGGAGACATCGAGTTTGCCCACAGAAGTTTGGCGTGAAAGATTCAAATGCCCCGTAACATTTACTTCTTCGATACGCTCATTAGATTCATCCGCTGCAAATGCCACCGCAGAACCGCCTGCAGTAATAGTCAGCGCCAATAAAGAACGACTGATTCCAGAAAATACAGCAGAAGCTTTTTGCATACCTTTGGTTCTAGCGGTACTCATGGGGATCCCTCAGTGCCTACAAGGTTTAAATAGATCACAGCTTGGCTGCAATACGAACAACTTACCGCAAATCCTAATGCGAATCATTATTACCTACAACACCATTGAAACAATTTTTTACTAAAAGTGCCCCCGCAGCAGTTAATGACAATAAATTCGGAAGAAAAAGACAACTTTGCAGCAGCCAAACTGCATTAACGAACCAACACGAGAGAACAAAGAAAGATCAGGGAGGACTTAAAAACGGAGAAAGAATGCTGGATGGCCGCCAGACAGCCGCCATCCAGAATAGGACTTTTTTCAGTGAGCTAATTTTACTATGAGGTGCAATACCCGTTTAGGGGTATGTATAGCTGGCTTGCAGCCCCAAGGGCATACCCAAATTCCAGTAAATCACCAGGAATATGGACCAGCAGATCAAGAACGCCACCGAGTAAGGCAGCATAATAGACACCAATGTTCCAATACCCGTGCCCTTCACGTATCGCTGGCAATAGACAACCACTAGCGGGAAGTAGGGCATCAGCGGGGTAATGATATTAGTTGAAGAGTCACCAACACGGTATGCTGCCTGGGTCAGGTCTGGGGAAAAGCCAATCTGCATCAACATAGGCACAAAGATCGGCGATAATAACGCCCACTTGGCAGAGGCGGAACCCACAAACAGGTTAATAAATCCCACCAGCACAATAATACCCATCAGGGTAATCGGGCCCGGCAAATTCATAGCAGCAAGCAAACTGCCACCCTCTACCGATAACAGAGTACCTAAACCAGAGCGGGCAAACTCAGATATAAACAGGGCACAGAAAAATGCCATCACGATGTAGTAAGCCATGGAGCCCATGGTCTTGGACATCGCATCGATCACATCCTTACTCTTGCGGAAGGTGCCAGCGGCATATCCAAATACAACTCCAGGGATAACAAATAGCAAGAAGATCAGCGGCACAATAGACTTCATAACCGGCGCGCTAAAGGAGGCTAATTGCCCCTGGGAGTCGCGCAATGCAGAAGTCTCCGGCAACATCCAGGCGATAAGACCCACAACCCCAGCCACCATTACGATCACTGCCAGGTACATGGCCTTTTTTTCGCGAGCACCCAGCTCCTGCATTACTGGCATATCCTCTTTGTCCCCATCAATGGCGACATTTTTCAGGCGGGGCTCAATTACCTTATCGGTGAGCCACCAGCCCAATATAGTCACTACGAGACAGGAAGCCGAAGTGAAGAACCAGTTGTTGAGAGGGTTTACTTGAATCTCGGGGTCAACAATCTGTGCCGCGGTTTGGGTAAAGCCCTGCAGCAAGGGATCAATGGCCGAAGGAACAAAGTTTGCTGAGAAACCACCGGATACCCCGGCAAAAGCTGCAGCGATACCTGCCAAAGGATGACGACCAGCCGCATAGAAGATCACGCCACCCAAGGGGATCACCAATACATAACCGGCATCTACCGCGGTATGGCTGACAATCGCCACCAGAATCAGCATCGGGGTGAGCAGCATCTGCGGGGTCACCGCCAACAGCTTTTTCAGAACGGCGTTAATAAAGCCACTCTGCTCTGCAACGCCGACGCCCAACATGGCCACCAGCACCACACCAAGGGGGGCAAAGCTCGTAAAGGTGGTCACCATACTGGAGAGGAAGCGAGCCAGCTCACCACTGGAGAGCAGGTTGGTAACCTGGATTGCCTCACCTGTGGCTGGATGCAAAGTATCGAAACTTACCCCAGACAACATCCAGGACAGCACCCAGATAACAACCATTAATACGAGGAAGAGCACTGCCGGATCAGGAAGCTTGTTCCCCACCACTTCAATAAAATTGAGCGCCCGGTTGATCCAGCCGCTCTTATTCGCGTCGCCATCCTCTGCAGGGTTAGCTTGAACATTTTCCATAATGAATCCCTGTTGTTTCGTTATATTTTTATAAATGCTCTTTTATCTATGGGACGGCTACGGAAGCCATAGCCTCCTAACTTTAATTGAAAACGTTACTTGCCGATCTTGCGGATACCTACCGCACTGCGCAATTTTTCGATAAACGGAGCAGAGTAAGCTCTCGCCTTAGCCGCCCCTTTTTCCAGCTCTTCTTCAATCTGAGATGGGTTTTCAAGCAGAGTGTTATACCGTTCACGGGCCTCACCGATCTGGCCATTAACCAGCTCGAATAGCTGCTTCTTGGCCTCGCCCCAGGCAATACCCTCTTCAAACGCCTTACGCATTTCTGCGGTTTGCTCTTTAGTAGCGAATGCCTGCCAGATCTGGAAGACCGTTGAAGTATCAGGATCTTTAGGCTCGCCTGGCTCCAGAAGATTCGTCTTGATCTTATTGATGTGCTTCTTCAGTTTCTTCTCAGGCAGGAATAACGGAATAGTATTGCCGTAACTCTTGCTCATTTTTCGACCATCAAGCCCTTGCAGCACGGCAACATGGTCGTCCACTACCGCCTCTGGCAGCGCGAAGTGTTCGCCATAATGGTGATTAAAACGTTGGGCAATATCGCGAGCCATTTCAATGTGCTGGACCTGGTCCTTGCCCACCGGCACTTTATTGGCATTGAACATCAGGATGTCTGCAGCCATCAGGATCGGATAGCTATACAAACCCATGGTGACACCGAAGTCAGAATCTTCACCATCCACACGGTTAGCATCCACGGCAGCCTTGTAAGCGTGGGCGCGGTTCATCAGGCCCTTACCGGTCATACAGGTCAGCAGCCAGGTCAACTCCGGGATTTCATGAATATCGGACTGCCGATAGAACACTACATTGTCTGTATTGAGACCCAAAGCCAGCCAGGTGGCGGCAATCTCCAGGGTGGATTGATGTACCTGCTCCGGGTCCTGACACTTGATCAGCGCGTGATAATCGGCCAGGAAGTAAAAAGATTGGTTATTCTCGTCCTGGCTGGCCGCAATAGCCGGGCGAATGGCGCCAACATAGTTACCCAGGTGAGGAGTGCCGGTAGTTGTAATACCGGTCAATACGCGCTGCTTGGTCATAAATCCTTTGTTTCCTGTGCTGAATTCAGGCAATAAAGGGCGAATCATAACCTGTTCGCGGCTAGGGTTGTATCAACTGAAAGGTTCGGCTTCCAGCCAGTAAGCCCCTTACCCTCATCGCCAAAGACTCACTCCTCTTCTATAACCCCAAGCCTTTCCGGACAGGCGAATTGCCTTTGGTATTGCCCGGGGGATATACCGAAGACTTTGCGGAAATGGTGACGAAGGGTTGCGCTACTCTCGAAGCCTGCAATTTGCGCTACAAGATCGACACTCTCCTTGCCAGACTCCAGCGCCTTCTGCGCCATCCTTAAACGCTGTTGAATCAACCACTCCTTCGGAGCAACACCCATAGACTGGCGGAACTTCCTATCAAAACTGCGACGTGAAAGATGGGCCTGCTCTGCCAGGTCCCCTACCATGATTGGTTTATGTAGATTGGCAAGGGCCCAATCCAGCGCCCCCGAGAAATGGTCTGGCCTCTTGGGAACTGGAGTCTCCACGAACTGGGCCTGCCCTCCCTGTCGATGGGGAGACATCACCAAGCGCTTAGCCACAGAGTTGGCAAACTGATGGCCATGATTGCGACGCAAATACTCTATCCCCAGATCTATTGCCGCCGAGCTGCCAGCCGAACAGGCCAGCACACCCTGCCATACATAAAGCACATCCCCCACATACTCCACATTGGAGAAACGCTGTTTGAAGACATCCGCATAGCGCCAGTGGGTAGTAGCTTGCTTCCCATCGAGCAAGCCAACTTCAGCAGGCAGGAATGAACCCGAGCAGAAAGTCAGGGTTTGTCGCCCCTCCGCAACGAACCCCTCCAGAGCACCGTACAAAGAGTCCAAATAACGATCTTTGGCCTGTGACGTAGTAGACCAGCAGGGAACCACTAGCAGATCGTAATCCAACAAATTGCTGATCTGCTTACATTGCAGAGACACTCCGCCCACGCCTACCGGGGCTTCTGGGGCAAAGGAGACCACCTCACCCTGATAGAGCTCATCCATACCAGGGCGAGACAAACAGAACAGCTCAGTCGCGCAGCCAAGTTCAAACAAGGCAACTTGTCGGTGCACCAGAATCGCTACTCGCTTTGGATCACTACGCCCCATTGGCCCGGCCCCTTTATCAGTCACCACCATACAACGCTTGGCTCAAACTTAACGCTATTTGGCGTTCAAGCCAATCGCCTAATTGTCAGCCAGGGAACAAACTATGCGCAAGCTTTTATGAGAGTAAGAACCAAGGAGATACTTATGAGCTCAGCTGTAAGCCGCTTCGCCCCAGCCAACAGCCAACAAGCCCTGCTACATTTTCAGGAATTGCTGGCCTTCGAGACTGACTGCTGGGATGTCCACCATGCCATTACCAATGGGCGACGGGATTTTGTTCTACTGGATGTCCGTGGCGAAGAATCATTCCGGCAAGGCCACATCCAGGATGCTCACTCCCTGCCCCACCAACGTATCAATGAAAAATCTTTATCCAACTACCCAGCCAATACACTGTTTGTTGTCTACTGTGCAGGCCCCCACTGCAATGCCACAGAGAAAGCCGCTATCAAGCTTGCCAAGTTGGGTCGCCCGGTAAAAAAGATGATTGGTGGTGTTACTGGTTGGATAGATGAAGGATTTCATCTAATTAAAGATAGCTAAACTACCACCGCCGAGTAAGCAAGTTGGATCTTGTCTCACCAATTCAGAAATCAAGAGGGCGCAGGACTGCGCCCAAAATCGTCTCCCCAAGCTGAATTCCAATAAAGAAAAAAGAGACCAATGCAAATACGTTACGCAATGCCTTGCGATGGTGCCCAATTATTAAAAATGATGCGTGCCCTCGCCAAATTTGAAGGTTATCTAACTGAGTTCAAAGTCAACGAGCGTGAACTGAAAAGCCGACTATTCGAGCAAGCAGATTTCAAGTGTCTAGTCGCTGAAGATAATGGAGTAATTATTGGTTACTTGGCTTTTTACCCCCTGCCATTTACTTATGACTTAACTCCCTGGTTCTGGATTAAGGAATTATATGTAAATGACAGTATGAAATACCGTCGAAAAGGAATAGGCAAATCTTTAATGCATCATCTGATCTATGAAGCCCGCAAGCAGAGTAGTACAAAAATAAAGTGGGAAGTACTTTGCTCGAATATCAATGCGCAAGATTTTTATAAGCAGCTGGGCGCATCTGTAGAACAGCAATGGCAAACCTGGTCCCTCAGCACAAAGAAAGCCAAAATCGATTGGCGCTTTTAAAGAATTCTTACCCACCGCTGCTACAGTTCCTCACAAACAAAGAGCCTTGAAGTCCAGCTAGGTGAGCCACGGAACTGGTTAAGTTAGATACTATAGATATACTCACTTTAAAGGAATATGAGCCTCCATTAAACCACAACAAAGCCCAATAAATTTAGTTATGTTGGCGGCTTACTAAAAAGAGGGAACGAAAGAATACACTGCGCTCGGGGCCGTAGGAGGCATGGATGCCAATTACGAGCTTACAGGGATGTATTCACAGCACATCCCAAGTGCAGTGTATTTTTTTCTTCTGACCCAGTAGTAAGAGCTGTGCGAAGTTAGCATTTAAATATGAGCACAAAAAAAACATCTCAAACGAACAACTAAACCTATTCATAAATTCGTTTATAGTATTGACAACTGCTAGTTTAATTATTGAGCCTGCTGGGTAGACAATACTTAATCTAACTCCTAACCTGTGAGCTTTCTAATCTTGAGATGCTCAAAAGGCGGTAGCCAAAACTTACTTGACCGCTACACACACCGATGGCAACACTTGAAGACTGTTAAAAATCTGGAAGAAAAAATTCGCAAACTGAACCTGACCTGACAGAAAATCTTCTGAAAAACCAGTAATTGTCAGATCAAGTCTGAACCACTACAACTAATCCTCACCTTCGGGATGTTCACCCTTGCCAAGCAGGCACTAGTCAACCACAAAACACTGTGGTTTAGTGAATTCGACAGTTAGAAGGTCTTCCTGAAAAGCTTTCTTGATGACGCGATAGTTATCACCACTACAATCAATGCCGAACAAACAAGCTGTTCAAGTATCACCGCCAAACATACGGGCCAGGTTGCAGCTCCCCACCCTATGCCATCAACCTTTAGAGCTCAAATAGTACCCATCCTTTCACATCCGCCTTTGATATACTTCACAATCAACGCTAATAAGAACAATTTGCATTTACAATTTGACATTAGTGATGTAAGTTACCGGTTAGCTCAAGGACTACCTCTGAAAACACATCCGGAAGGAATAAAGGGCGACAATTTCAGGCTATACAACTCAACAAGCAAAATGATGAGCGCATCTATGCTCTCGATTACAAAAAGTTTATTTTTTTCGCCGAAACTAAAGGTTGGAAGCAAAATGTGGTGGGACGCGCTAGCAAAGCAGGGACTCCCACTTGTCAATAAGAAGCGCTTCGAAAAAAGTCAAAGTACGCTCACCTGTCTTTGGCACGATCCTTATGGGAAAAAAACAGAGTCAGAGATCAAAGCTGTTTATACAGACATTAATAGCGTAACCAGCCGCCAGACATATCATCTAGCAGCATTAACTCGCCTGATGCGTACAGGTATCTGGTTTATGCGTCTACAAACTGAAATTTTTTGGCTTGGCGGCTACCGATTAATTCCTGTGACAGAAAATTTCATTAGTAGTAATTGGGTGGAACAAAGTGCTGCTAATAGCAAATTAGAGCAAAACTGTCGACTTTTGCGGAATCAATTACTTACCAGCTCTATTCCAGACCCGCCCAATATTTCTTCATTAAAAAATGGCACTTGGGGTAAAGAATTTTCTGCAATTTATTTACCCAACACTCTACAGCAAGAGGCCTGGAAAAACTACGATTTAGTGAAACACATAGAAGACAACCCTGTACTTCAGGGACATATCAAGGAAGAATCTTGGCATAGCCAAATATTTCAGGTGCGCAGGAAGGTGTGGAATTACACTTATGGATCACCGCATGAATATCAGTCATGGTTACTAATTCTAATATATGCTGGTCTGAAGGTCTCAGTATTTTGGACAAGCTTTTTTCCCTCGCCTCAAGTGCGCTATATCTCTCCATGGCAACTTCCAGTATCTCCCTGGCTATGGTGTTCGGATTTAATAGTATAAATAATGCTCAATTCGTCGGCTCTACTACCAGTAAAAACACACCAGAATAAAGGGCGAGTAAAGACGAAAAGAACAAAGAAATTTCAAACACAGTAGCTTCATGATGATGAAAAACAGTAGTAACTTTGCAGACTTAGCCCAATATAATTTTATCTCAAAAACGGAACAGATTAGCCTGTCGGGGTTTTCCGATGTGCTTTGGGAGTGCCAATACAATCCGGAGCACTATGACGATCAACTTTTTACCAAGCTTGGAATAAGCTTTCCCGAGGAAATACGACGATCAATTGTAAAACGAAAGGCAGAGTTTCTATCGGGAAGGCATTGTGCCCAGTTAGCGCTCAAGCAGTTGGGATATGATAATACCGAGATTCCCATTGGTGATAGAAGGGCTCCGCGATGGCCACATGGATTAAAGGGTTCCATCACCCATGCAGGCAATATAGCACTCTGTGCTTTGAGTATTAACTCTGAATCCGTTGGTATTGATTACGAATTACTAATAACAGATAAAACTGCCACAGGGATAAAAGGCAATATTGTAAATTTAATGGAGGAAGCCCGGCTATCTTATTCAGGCATGTCAATAAATCACTGGTTAACAATCGCCTTTTCAATAAAGGAAAGCCTCTTTAAAGCTTTATACCCTATCGTAAACCAATATTTTGACTTTCTTGATGCGGAAATTACAAACATCAACGAAAAAGAGCAAATACTCTCATTAACCTTAAAGCGAGATCTTTGTACAGACGTCAGGTCTGGGCAAATATTTAACGGTAGATATTACTTTCATCGAAGCGGCATTCTAACTTTGATGGAGTATTAACAATTAACTTTAAAAAATCATTTTTCAAAACATTAAATCAAACAGACAGACAAAAAAGGATTTCCCCATGTCTGCTGCCTCAGCAGTATTAAACGCTCATAAAAATGTGGGTAATCCTGGAGTCCAGGAGCTTATTCAGGGGACATCCTGCCCTTCCAATATCACAGAGCAAATAGGAAAAACCAGAAGCACCATTTCCCATATTTTGAACATAAAGGATGATCGCTTATTGGTAATAGTCGGCCCGTGCTCTATCCATGATACTGAGGCGGCGCTTAATTGTGCGCACAGGTTATCCCACATTAAAAAGCACTTCGATAACAACCTTTGTATCATTATGCGGTGCAATTTGGAAAAGCCTCGAACTAGAGTTGGATGGAAGGGCCTGATCTATGATCCATACCTGGATGGAAGTTCTGATATGGAGACAGAGCTTATCAAGGCCCGTAAGCTACTCCTGGATATTAATACGCTTGATTAATGGACTGCAACTGAGTTTCTATGCCCAATCAATGCGCTTTATATTGCTGATTTGATCAGTTGGGAGCTATCGGCGCCCGGACTGCTGAATCACAAATTCATCGTGAACTTGCCTCTGGCTTACACTGCCCTATTGGCTTTAAAAATGGTACGGACGGAAATATCAGCATCGCTATCAATGCGATTCATTCAGCCAAGTCTAAGCAAATTTTCTGCAGCCCTGCGCAAACCGGTAAAATTCAGGCTATCGAAACCAAAGGTAACCCCAATTGCCATATCATTTTACGCGGCGGACTGAAGCCTAATTAGTCGGCCCTGAAAAAAACCAAACACTTACCTCCAGCACGGTGTAATGAGGGTTTACGGGGCGATTCGGACTAAATCCACCTTCCAAAACGTAAGTAAAATATCCGTATTATTAGCCGGAACGGATTTAAGATCATAAAAATAGGTGAAAACGATTTTTTAGGGCACAAAAAAACGCCTCCAGCGCCCTGATCATCCATTTTCTCAAATTCCAGGCACACGCAGCCATGAGGAGATTTATCGCATCACCCACTGTGCCTTTGAGGAAGTTT
>NZ_JBGMEK010000079.1:0-17858 GCF_041447265.1 Microbulbifer epialgicus | reverse complement strand
TCGTGCAATCCAGTCGCTGCCGTCGAAGGCCTGCATTTCAGTACGGATCACGCGGCCGAGCTGATCGTGGTAGGTAATCTGCTCCGGTGTACCGGCTTGCTGCTGAATGGTTTTAAACACTGCACCAGGCGCGCGGCTACAGCCGGAACTACACCATTGCAGGGCGGTATAGATATCCGGTGCAGCCTTGAGGCCAAGCGCAGAAGGGGCAGTAACCTTAACGGCACGGCCAAAGGCATCGTAACTGTAACGAGTGGTCAAACCATTGGCATCGGTGACAGAGTCCGGTTGGCCGAACTTGGCGTTGGTCTCGGTAGTAACCGTATGGCCCAGAGCATTTTTAACCGTTTTGGGGAAGTAACCATCGGCGCTAAATGCAGTAGTTTCTACTACCCGCGTCTGCGTTTCCCCTTCCGCGGAAGTAGTGACCTTGGTGGGCAGACCATAACTGTTGTAAACCGTATCCACCTGGGACCACTTGCCATTGGAGGGCGTGCTTTTTACCCGCTTGGGTTTGCGGGCATTACTATCCCAGGATAGGAAGTCCACTACCACAGATTGCTGTGTATCCGTATTCGCAGCAATAGAAACCCCTTTGCGGTTTTGGATGGATTTTTTGGTCACCGTCTGCTTCGAAGGCTTATTAATCCACCAGTTGGCCTCATCCGCGGCCTCATATTGGGTATCGGTGGTGGAAACCACAAGATGAGAGCTATTGGCCTCCTCATAGCGGTTTTCTGCCAGTAACACATTGCCCCAGGCATCAAAGCTTGTGGTTTGGCTCTGAGTGTACAAATGCGTGCGGCTGCTTCCAGACCTTTTTAGGGTGCGGTGAATCGAAGTCTGTTCTTTAGGGCCAACAAAATAGGGGTCATTAGCGGAAACATTCCACGAATCCGTGAGGGCATCCACCACTACTGGGGAAGAGTGGCCACCCCTGGACCAGAACTGCCAATGAAAACTGGATTCCTCAAAGGCACTCACACCACTAGTATCGGAAGAGCGATCCCCCAGTCCCCATTTACGCTGTGTGTGCAGCTTACCGGCCAGAGGGAATATTTGATGGAAGTCAGACTGGGTTTCGATATCTGCAGCCAGGTCTTCTTCAATAATGGTGTGGAAGCCTTGGAAACCACGGCCTTTATTATTAAATACCGCTCCCTTGTAGCGGTATTGCTTTTTGTTCAGGCCGCCTACGCCATTGGATTGACGGTGCTCTGCCACCACGTACATGCTGGAGGTAAATTCGAAGTGATCATCCTGTACGGAAGACGACAAACTATCCAAGTATCCGCCGCGCTCATAAAAGGGTTTTGCACTGGAATGGTAGCGATCATCTCGGGACGATAAGGGACGGTAGTGCCACTCATCGCGGGCACCGAAGCCGTTTTCTACGGCGACCAGCATGTCGGTGGGTTCATATAGCTCGTTCGCCTGTGCTGACCCTCGGTTCCTTTGAATATAGACACCATCAGAGTGCCCCTCGGCATTGGGAACTGAGCAGCTATCAGCGAAATGCACGCAACCATAGGAATAAACGAAATCCTGCAATCCGTTGCCGAATGCATCAATTACCGCAGAATTATATGCAGTCCCTACGATTTTGGGGTCATATTGTTCTATCTTGTAGCTGCCATCCGGCTGTTCAATAAATTGTAATCCTTCGAAAGCGTATAGGCTGTTATCTACTTTGGAGACATCAAAGTTTTCATAACTTGGGTTGCTTGGAGTCATAGAATTGTAAGCTTCGTAGAGCTCATCACCACAAAACTGCTTTAAGCCACCTCCGTCATTGGCCTTATAGCAACTTTCTACTAATCTTTTCGCAGGATAAATAAGCCCAATTTTGCCATTAGCCCCCCGATCGAATTTCTTAAAGGCATTGACATATTTCAGACCAGTTAAAAATTCAAAACTTCTATCTCCATCAAACTTCTTATTATAAATATACAGCCTAGTTGGGAAAGAGCTATCCATTGCGGCAAATGCCCAGTCAGAAAATATGCCTCCTTTATTCAACTGATAATAGAGACCCGCTTTATCCCCCCGCCAACTTACCCAGTCCTGAAGACCATCTCCATTAATATCCATTAGGTAATAAGAGCGTAAGGCAATCGAGTCATTACTCATGATAGGAGTGGCAGTTAGTGAAGGCACAAAGCTGACACCACTAGGCGTTCGAGCAGTAAAGAGGAACATTGAAGGTGTAAGTTGCGGTGCCCCAACATCGCCAACTCCCCCTACATGCATCGTCGTACCGTGCACTAATATATCTGGAAGCCCATTTCCTGAGACATCCCCAACAAACTCCACATTGTTTCGGTGTGTCCACTTTATTTTATCGTACTTAAAAGTGGTCACAAATTGACCATTTTCTTTATACGGGGCCTGTACATTACCCGTATGGAGATACAAATAAAGCTCATGGTCAGCTAAAGAGATCTCCTTACGAATTTGCAAGTCGACCCAACCATCGCCGTTGTAGTCTCTGGCATCAAGAATGTGATCCGACCCCGGCAATGCTATCGGCGTTGAAAGCCAGGAGAATGATCCATTTCCCGTACTGATACCTATCTGTAACTTACCGGAGGAGATTCTCCAAGTATCAGTTTTTCCATCGTTGTTCGCATCCAACTCTACACATCGCAGACTCCCTGGATATTGCGTGCAACCCTCAGTTTCAGCATTAAAGGTATCGGCTAACTCGCCTTCAGCACTGATAAAATATCCTGGCCAATCTCGGACTCCATCGCCATTAAAGTCCCCCCTAGGAGACAATCGAACAATCCACCTTTCTGCTGGAAAAAGAGCGCTAATTGTTCGACCGCTATTCAGGTGGTTAGCTCCACTATAAGTGGCAGCCCCCAAAATTTCTGTTTGCTTACTCTCTTCGGCATCAGCCCACTTGAAGGTGGTAGGTGCAAAACAAACTTCACTTCCAGAGCAATGGGTTATTGTGTTCAGCAAACTACTCTTTGTGGCACCACTCAACTTGTAATCAAAGCGGTATTCACGCACTTTTTCACCCTGTGAGTAGATAGTTATCTCTTCCAAGCGCTTAGATAAGCGTGTTAGTCCTCCAGCCAAATAACCAGATTCGATATCCGGCCTTACGCCACTGCCGTACTCAAAGCGGATATGGCGATCACCATTCTGCTGATCGTTGCCTGTATAATAGATATCAGAGAGGTGGTATTCGCCTCGTCCAAAACTCTTATAAACGTAGTTAATGGAGTTGCTATTAGGAACAGCGCGATCCTGCTCAAAAGAAATTGCCCACGATTTAATGGTGTTTACGCCCTGAGCAATATGGCGAGAATCGGCATTGTCCCCATATCGGTAAATTCGGCCATTCTTTCGCTCAACCTTAAACCAGGTGCTTCCACCATTGATACCGCCGTATTGCGTAACCCTAACCAGTGTATCTTGCTCAGTTTGATAGACAGATCCTGAAGCCCCGTAGTTTCCAGAGATTACAACCAGTCTCTGCCCATCTAAACACAGCCGGTCTGTGTCTGCATAAAGGACAGGAATCGCCTGACCATCCTGAGCAAAGGTTTGCGGGCAGCGCGTTATTTGTGAGCCTGCACTGTGTGACCACCCTTTGCCAAGCACACCATTCCCCGTACGGCTCGAATAATTCAAGGAGATTTCTGGTCGCATTCCAGCACGACCTGGAGGCAACTCGATAGGAAGCTGATAAGAAGCAGCACCGCCAGATGAACTACCGGTACCTTTGATTACACCCAGCGTTTCTTGATGTGTACTTAACAGTGGCGCGGCATAGCCTGCGTCTAGCAAATTTAAACTGCCAATGGGCTTGGCCCAACCGGGTGCTGTAGGGTCTGGATCAGGAACCGTATAAGTGGTGGTCGCAAAGCCAGAGCACTTGCGATCATCAGGGGTGCGGTTACATGCGCGAACATCAAAAGTATAAGGGCCATAACTACCAATGAGTTGGGAAGCTGTTACAGAAGTATTTGCCGAGCGCCAACCTTCCCCATTCAATCGAAATTCATATTCGTCATCAAAACCGCTTGTAACCTTATCCCAGTTCAGCTGTATTTCATGATTGACCCTTGTAGCGACAAGGTTAGTCGGAGCGGCTGGTGCCGGGTGCTCAATAGCCAGCTTTTGCGAAACAATAGAAGCACTGCAACCACTGCTGTTACACGCTTTAACTTCATACTCGTAGCTCCCATCTGGCTTCAGAGCCGGCTTGTAGCTCCGAGCCGTGCCCCTATCCAACCACTCACCCCAGAAACCATTTTTACTTTCCCTTAGGTAGTAGTGGTCAACTATGCCACTGGCAGGGGACCAATTAACGCTGTAGCTCCCCTCATCAAAATCACCAGCAAAGGAAATACTGAAACTTGCCTGTGGACTGTTTAACACCGACACAGTGGCGCTATTGCTCCAGCTAATGCTGCATCCGGCGCTATTGCAGTTTTTAGTGCGGATATCCCAATTGCCATCTGCCAGACCGGTGACCTGGAAGCTCCCGTCAACGGTCGCGTATTCGGTGTAGCTGGCGTCAGTGGGCCAAGTGCCGCTACCAACTCGCTTCTGCCAACGCAACTTTTGAATGGGGCCTGTGCTTACAGAAGTAAACGCGGCAGAGCCATTTTTGGAGTGGGTATTGCCAATCACAGACAAGCGGGGCTGGCTTGGCACAAGAACAATGTTTGCAGACGTACTTGTCGAGCCAATCGGACTCGGTTCGGTGCAGCTATTTGGGAAGCTACCTTGAAGGCATTCATCACATCCGTAATAATAGTTGTAGCTGCCACTACTACTTACGGTATCCACAAAGGTGGCCCCATCGTTCACTGCAGCCTGATGAATCAGTGTACCATTGCGTTTAAGCTCACAAGATTCAGCCCCTTTCCAGCCAGTATTAAACAACAGGGTTACGGCCCCCTGCCCGGATACAGACTGCACTTTTAGTAACGGCTGGCTCACCTGCACCATTTTCTTAGCCGTGTAGGCGCTACAAGCATTAACCCCCTGGAACACACTACAGGCGCGTACACGGTAGAAATAAGAACCATTTAAAGGTTTACTAAAACTCATCGAGGTTCCCGAAAGCGTCCAGCTACCACTTCTGGTACCCGTTTCCTCAAGAAAATACTGTTGTGCGCCGGATACGCTATTCCAGCTGACAATATAGGAACCACTGGTAGTTGTAGCCGGCGCAGTGAACCCACCCGGCAAAGCCGGCGCGAGGGAGACAGTTACATTGCTCGAGTAGCGGTAACTGCCAGTTTGGCCATTTTCTACTGCGGCAACCCGGTAACGATAAACGCCATTCCCTCGCCCAGGGATAGTTTTGCCAAGCTGCGTACCCGCATATACCTGGGACCAGGATCCACTATTTTTTTGCTCCTGTACCACATAACTGGCTGCACCAGAAACAGTGGCCCAGGAAACGGCTATGCTGCCATTAGTAGAAGTGCTTGGGGTTGTAATAGAACCTGGCGTACGGACAACTGTGAGAGTTTTCTCAGCAGTAAAATAACTGCAAGCGGTGTAACAGGCCCTAACACGATAACGATAGATGCCTGTGGTTTGAGCGGAAACGGATTTACTACGAGCGGAACCATCATAAATAGTGGTCCACCCTCCGCTGTCTTTACGCTGCTGAAGTTGATACTTACCTGGAGACCCGGAAGCTGCCCCCCAACTAATGGTGTAACTACCTGTTGTATTTATTGCCGGAAGAGAAATACCCCCAGGTATTGGTATTGACACTGTAACAGAGAAGCTTCCTCTTTCTCCCCATGGAAATCCAGGTTCAGGCTCTGTACATCCCAAGTTCCCCTGCTGCAAGCAGCCAGCTTCCTTCATAGTCCAGTGCGCAACCCTATAAGTTCCTGGTGAACTTACAGTAATTGTTTTACTCCCACTCGAAGTGCCAACGCTATAACTATTTACGAAATTACCATTTTGAGTTATCCGTAACTTTGCCTTATCGTGAAGGCTAGGCGCTGCGCTATAATTGGCCGTAAATTGCCCTGTGGAGTTCGTGCTGGGGCCGGATACGGAAGCCAATGCTTGAAAAGAAATTAAGATTCCAAAAATCAAACCACAAAGCTTGAACATGAGAACTTACCAACTAAACATAAAGTCCAAAAAATGAAAATCTCTGCTCATGCAGCCGGGAGCAGTTCTCACGAGTATATCTACACGTCGATAACCATCCAAGTACATCGAATGACATGGACTCCTTTGCAAAGTAAAAAACCAAATAAAAGACAGATCACAATAAATTGACAGGTTGCTATTGCCGAACTTGCTCAGCTGTAGTGGTCTAATCCTTCCGGACACTTCGCTAAGATGGTAAAACTACCAAGCGAGGTGAAGTATGACAACAAAAGGTACACGTCGACATTTCAAGCCGGAATTCAAGAAAGATGCCATAGCCCTAGCCTCCGAGCAAGGGTACTCGATTCCTAAGGCTGCTGAGGCTGTAGGAACCACTGCTAACAATCTGCGACGCTGGATAAAAGAGCGGAAGCAGGAAGAGAGCGGAGTAAGGCTGGATGCCGGTGAGCGTGCTGAATTGGATCGATAAATAAAGCTGGCTGGCAGCCATCGTTATACGTCCATCCTGAGCCATTGATTTGCCTGTGCTTGAGCTTATAACGATGAGTAAGGTATAAGAGAAATATCGGCCCCCAAAATACTGCAAAGATTTTTGCCACTTCCATAGTCCAACCTCAGTAATTAGATTTAATCCCTGCCCTCTTCCAGCCCTTGCCACCTCGTGGGCCTTTGCTATCTATCGCTAGTCCATAGACAGTTAGATCATGCATCCAAACAGGTATGTCGTCCTTATATAGAATTGAGAACGACGCAGGCCGTTCAGAAACAACTGCATAGACCTTATTGAAATTGATATGATCGGATCCATAATGCTGAAATAACTTGTCAGCCAGCCGCTGAGCCTCCTGATTCCCTAAAATCTTCGCAGGAGCAAAAACAGGCCCATTATCGTCCGTCATATTCCTATAATCTCCTTTTCCTTAGCGCCAGGGAGCATCAGGTGAAACTGAAAATCCAGCTCACGATATAATTAGTCGTAATCAAGGCGGCTGTAAGCATTAAAGTACCTGTGACCGCCAGTACAAATATTCCCTTCTTAAGTCCCCACTTACCCTTTGCCAGATTCAAATAACGCCCCAAACTAGCGGCAGGAGCCATATATCCGGACCCGGATGCGACAGGTTAGATACTAAAAAAACGCAAACCATAACATCAGGTTTGCTTGAAAATGCCTAATTATCTCAAAGCAACCCAAGGCCGGTATAATTACTGAACAGCGCTGTCTGAGCATGATAGAGCAGATAGAATGGATTCTGGACCCCTAGCAATTATAAAGCTGCTTTCCCCAGGGGGTTACTTCAGATGAGTCATAGAGCTGAGCTCTATGACTCATCTACTGGTCGTTTTGTGAGTCATAGACTTTACAGCACCCTAACTGCGACAACTTATGGGGAACGAATACGCCAACTTATGGACCCCAAATAGGGATTCAATCTTCTAAAAGCACCCCAAACTGAGCTTTGACACAAGGGCTTGTTGCGCTAACGGTCTGAAGTGGTAAGTGATCTGATTTCTATGAGCTCCAACAAACCTCAAATGTTGCGATTTGTACTGATAACACGCTTAAAAGAGAATCAAGTCCAGCTATAACCTACGATAAAGGCTTCTTCGATGATCAGCTGGATCACGGCTGGCTACTGCGCATGCTAGCTCTTCGCATCGACGACAAAGCCCTGCTGACACTGATTATGCAGTGGCTTAAGGTGCGGGTGCAAACCCTAGATGGTAAATTCAGTAAACCGGCAGCAGGCACCCCGCAAGGGGGTGTGATCAGTCCGGTACTGGCGAACATCTATCTGCACTACGCCCTGGATTTGTGGTTCGAGAAGAAGGTCAAACCGCGTATGCGTGGCAGAGCCATGCTAATCCGCTACGCCGACGACATTGTTGTGGCCTTCCAATTGAAAACGGATGCAGAGCGCTTTTACCGGGTGCTACCGCGACGGCTGAACAAGTTTGGCCTACAGTTAGCTCCCAAGATAACGCACCTGAAGCGGTTTAGCCGCTTCCATCCGGGTCGAAAGAGACGGTTCCAGTTTCTGGGTTTTGAGTTCTATTGGAGTCTGGACGTCAACCAGCGCCCCAGGCTCAGACGTCGCACGGCAGCGAAGAAACAGAAGGACACAATGGAAACGCTCTATCACTGGATCAAAGCCAAGCGCAGTGAGCGTCTGAGGGAATGGTTGCCTATCCTGAAGCGCAAGCTAGAAGGGTTCCAGAACTACTTCGGTCTGCCAGACAACAGTCGAAACTTGTCCCGTTTGTACAGCTATGTTCTACACAGCATACACAAATGGCTCAATCGGCGGAGTCAGCGCAAGAGCTATAACTGGAATAGTCTAAAGGAAATGCTGGGATATTTTGGGCTAAAGCCACCGCAGGTATACAAACGCAGTATACTTGTGGACTGGTATTAGGGTTCGTGCTTTACACGAGCGAATATATTATTGAAGAGCCGGATGCGGTAGTTCCGCACGTCCGGATCTGCGTGGGGGCAGTTAGGGTAACCGGCTGTCCTACCACTACTGCAACTTTGGGTGTGGCTGGGTCCAGAGTCGCAAGAAGCAGAACACAGCCCTACTGACCGCGGTAACCCCTGGCGAGATAAAGCCGGGGATAATTGGGCTACTCCCTCAGTAACGTATTATCTCTCATTTAAAATCATATGAAAATCAATGAGTTAAGACTTGTTCTGGAAGATTTTAGTTCGATTCCGACAGATTCCCATAAAATATATATTCACCAATCAAATAAAACCGAAATCAGCCGCCGTTGCTCAGGTCCAACGCAATATTAGCGGTAATGGATTTTGGCGAGTTGTAGGGCGTGACCTTCAGATAAACTTCAACCTTGTCGCGGGTGGGCCAAACAATTTCAATATCTCCATCCTTGGGCGGTTTGATTTCTCCAGGAAACTCATCTGTCCCGATCCGGATACTGCGCGCCATCTCCCGCAGGGGACGGGAAAAGTAGGTTTTGTTTGAGGCGATAGAAATCGTGGTGCTGTTTAACTGGCTATTACCCACCCGAAAGATGGCCAACACCCGGATAGCCCGCGCCGCCTTGTCCACTACGCGCAGATTCTCTATAACCTGATAATCCCCGCCCTCAGCGTCCAAGAGGTTGCAGTCACCCCAGCAGGTGCCCGGATAATCTGGATAGGTTTGTGGTACTGACAACCTCAGCGCGTCCAGGCTGGATGACATGGCGTTGTCCAGGGGTACACCGTCCTTATCGTTGGTAACCGATCCCAGCGACAGTACAGGCCCTGTGGCAACCCGCATTGGAGTAGCGGCAATTCTGACCGCACGATTGCACAAGCGCCCGACCAATACCCCCAAGTTGTTTCCATGCAATAGGGGAGCCGGGGAAACCCTATAGGCGTTGACTGGATCTACAATGGCCGCCTGTGCCGCCAGATAGTCACTCCAGGTTTGGCTGGTGTCATCGATGCCGGGGGTAGCGATTAGGATGCCCACGCGGCGGCCCAGGCTGGTTCTAATACTCTCAGCCTTAGCAAAGGCAACATTCAAATCATTAGAGACTAGGGCCTGGGTGCAGGCGGCCACCAGTTCCTGCGAAACACTCTGCATAGCGGTATCCAGAGCCGCTTTCCAATCGTCGGACACATCCAAGGGCAACGCCCAGGCTTGCCAGTTCTCACCGCCGTTCGCTTGTGCGGCCATCACTTGGGTTTTCAGTTGGGAGTCATTCGCGCCCAGCAGTTGATCCAGGTCGCTCTGTGAATTGAGTGCGACCACCGCCCCTTTGTTGGTATCGCCTACGCCGAGAAACAGTGCCTTGCGTTCGATTTCATCAAAGCTGCCCTGCCCTAAATCAGGTTATTAACACCTACTTTCCCCAGTGCCATTTGGCCCCCTATACGCTGTAAATGCGTCCGCTTGTTTCATCAAAAAGTTTGCTGGCCAGTTCGGAAATTTCCCGCTCTGTCACCCCTAAAAAGCTGCGTTCCGGTAATTCGATTACCCAGCGGCTTTTGCCGGGATCGTCGCGCAGCTTTCGTAAAATCAATCCCGCTTGCCCCAGGCTGAGGTTTTCCGTTATCCAACGGATAGTGGGTTTCTTTTTTCGCCCACCGGGCAAGCGCACCTTGTAACCTTCCTTCTTCAGTGCCCGCGCCTGATATCTTGTTGCCGGCGCTTGGTAGTCCGGTTGGCCATAGACCTTATTGGCTTTCTGGCTGGTCCACTCTTCCGGCTCGCCGTACTGGTGCTGGTGGGCAATCTCGGCAGTTTTACCATCAGCAAAAAACACTTCACCACCCAATTCCACGCCGCGCGCACTCATCCGTTTACTCAGGCCCCGTAACATTTTTTTACGGCCCTTTTTATGGCTCTCCTTGCGCTTCTCCCAGGCGTTGCCGTCCAGGGCTTTCTGTTCGCGCAAACGCTTGCGGCTATAGGTGCGTACTTTGCGGGCGAGCGTGCCACCCAATTGCCGTTGCTTAGCCGGCGGCATCTTCAGCAGCTGGAATTGCTGCCGTGCCTTGATATATCCGCTTAAATCAATCTGCACGGCTGTAGGGCGCATCAGTGGGTAGGGTCTTATTATCGCCTACCGCCACTTGGTTTGGTTCATCGATCGGCACCACCGCCACCGCATAGCGTTGGCCCCGGTAAGTAATCGGGCCATTGTCATCCAGGACTAAATCGACGTTTTCTAAAAAGCGGATTGTGATTTCTACATCCACCAAATTTTTATCAATGGGTGTGACTTCAATCTCCGGTTCGGCGAGTTGGTATTTGTCCCTGTCCTTGTCGTGCTCCATTAACCAGGTTGTGACCAGTGCGAACATCAAGGCCGAATCGCCCCGGTATTCTTCCAATAAAAAACCGCGTCATATTCCGCACGGCTTACCCGAATACCATTACCGAGATTCTTACTTGCTAAAGCCAGGCGCCCGTTTTCCATCCAGGCTTCCAGTTTTCTTTCCGCAACCAAATTGGCGGAAAGTAAATACTCGGTTGCGTGAGAATAACCGATTTCATGATGTGAAACAGATTTCTAATCTTTGCTAAGCGCTCACACTTTCATTATAATTAACTCCCCAAGAAGCCTCGATTTTACCAATAGAAGCTCTATGGTCGCTTATATAAAAGTACTGAAAGGATTTAAACTTGAAAAATATTTTTAAAGCGCTATTTATCCTAACTACTATTACAGCTTGCAACGCTAACCGAGCACAAGAAACTTCAGTTGAATCAATGAGAGCGGATAAACCTGCAAAAGTTATGATGCTTGGAGTATTTCACTTTAGGAATCCAGGCCTAGACCTTATTAAATCTGATCAAATTAACGTGCTCACCAATGAGAGTCAGAGTTACATAAAAAGACTTACAACTGAACTTGGCAAGCAAAAACCAACTCACGTATTGGCTGAGTGTGAACCAAGTGAACAGGATAGCATCAACGAAAATTATAAAAACTACATAGATGGACTTTATCAGCTCAACAGCAATGAGACGGAACAGCTTGGCTTTCGTATAGCTAAAACTGCAGGGCTTGCCAATATAATTTGTTATGATGATATGCAAATTCATAACAGGCAGTGGACGACTAGAGCATATATGGAAGGTGCCGATCCATACAGGTATGAAGAACATGCCGACTTCTTAAAAGAGTTTAAAAGAAAAACAGATGAAGCACATAAATCTCTCTCATTGAAGGAGCTTCTAAAGCTTACTAATGATATTGAACATGACAAGCTAAACATGAACCTTTCTATTAGGAATAATGACGTAAAGGCAGGAAATATTTATTTGGGAGCTGAAGGCAATGCAAGTTGGTGGCACAGAAATTTCCGCATGTATGCCAATATACAGAAAGTTGCCCAGCCTGGAACCAAGGTCATAATTATTGGGGGTCAGGGCCATACCGCCATTTTGAAAATCCTTTTATCTGCAGACCTGCAACGACAAGCCTGGGACATTAACGAATATCTATAAATTTCCCTATATACTAAAATTCTCTACATAAAATTAACAACCACCCGCATAGCGGGTGGTATGGTGAAGGCCCCCCAGGGGGGCTAGTTGCAACCCTGCCAGTTGCATCTGCTCCTGCCGGCGTTCTTCAACCTATAGATTCTTTATGTACTCTCGAATCATCCGCTCATCAAGCCCCACTGTACTCACGCAGTAACTCCGAGCCCAAAAGTGTCTTCCTGTGAAATTTCTCTGCACATGCTTGTACTTCCGAAATATCTGAATCGCTCATTTCCCCTTCAGAAAACCAATCGTATTGGAAACACTAAACTTCGGAGGGATCATTAACAGCAGATGAATGTGATCCCTCATTGCGTACCCCACGACCAACTCAATGCCCTTTTGACGACATAAGTCTCGGAAAATCGCTCCAATCTCCCACCTCAATGTCTCAAATAACACTTTCTTTCGATACTTGGGCACATAATAACGTCTCTCGTAATGTTAGTGGTTGCTGATTTATGAGGGTGCTTTATTGAAGCGGAACACCATCTTCAGCGCTCAATATACCCAGCGGGCCGCTAGATATATATACTATTTCTGAAACATCCTTTCCTTTTCGAACGATTTCTAATGGGATGTTCTGTCCAGGAGGAATGTCTTGTATCCTTTGTCGAAGATCATAAATTGTTACAACTGGAGCACCATTGTAAGATAATACTTGGTCGCCTTGCTTCAGGTTAATTATACTTGCCGGAGAATCAGGTAACACCTTTCCAATTGTCAACTGAGGCTTCATCCCAAGTGATTTTGTGTATAAATCAAATTCTGCCTTACTTAGCATTTTGGACATAACGAGGAAGGGAGAGTTATACGTTTGAAGCTCTGCTGTTAACTCTTTAGCTTCTGATGAAGAAGGGTCGGATAAATATCGTAGCTTATATGCTAATTGCATCTGATCATATTGGAGCCTATCCCAAAGAGATAATACATATTCCGCTCGTTCTTCGTTAAAGCCGACATCAATAAGCCTTTTCAGTTCATGCTTTCTCAAATCAACGATGGTAGAGCGGATATCGTTCGGATAGTTCTCGGCCGACCCTTCTGAATATAAAATTTCTGAAGGCAACTCCTTTATGTCATGATTTCCACTATCTGCATCAGCTATAGAATTTAGTTTATCAATATCCTTTTGTAGAAGCTGTTGAGCGCTGTATATCTCTTCAACACGATTCTCAAGTGCAGACAATTTTTCATCAATAACACTTCCACTTTTAGAAAAAATAGCATGAGCCCAATCTTGAACAGGAAAGATAATTACAACCAAAATAAATATAAGGCCAAATACTCCTAGTATTAGCTTACGGTTACTCACAGCCAAGCTCCTTGTCATATTTTTGTTATACAAAATAAACTGTATCTAATGATTTTCTACTAGAAAATAACTCTAATCATCAAGATTAAACTAATCATAAAGTACTATGTTCAATGTTAATTTTTAGTTAACTTTTAACCTAAAACAGCAAGCCATACCAATTTCCCCGAAGCACTTCGTGGACTTTTAAATGATATTCAAATTATACTGATGTATACCGTTTCTCAGTAATTGGGAATAACTGGTAGACTGCCATTTAGAACTAATATGGCGACATGAAAGAGCGCACTCATCCTCCACTAATACCCCACCCACTTTATTGAGTACTCGGTATCGCTATAAGTTCCCGTCACAGTATCGAGTATTTACTGCCAGGAATAAGACTCAGCTTTCTTAGATTCCCCAATCTCTTCTGCCAGCTCCATTGTCGCCTCTTCAGTAGGCGCGGAACCTCTGTAACTCTTTGCTCTACCTTTCATTAGGTGGATCCTCACAGAAAAAATTTCATATCTGTTTATATTCTTCCAAGATTGCCAACATAAGTGACACACGCTTAACCCACCAAAATTTCCAGTGGACTAAACACGTTCTTTAGTCGAGCACTTATGAGAAACACTGCATCATCAATATGGCTTTTTGATACCTTGCCAATTTCCATTCCTTTCGGGAAGAAGTGCCTCAAAAGACCAATTTTGTTTTCGTTCAGCGCATGCTACTGGGAGTGGAATGGTTTTGCAAAATATATACTTTACCTCCAAGTTTCTACGCGATCGACTGATGATCCAGAAATTCACCTCTATTATCGAAGGTTATGGTTTTACAGATGGATTTATATGACTTCAACATCTGCTTGATTGCCCGACACACTGTCTTCTTGCTCTTATTTGGGACTCAGAGAGTGGGCCATAATTTGGAGACTCGCTCAACCAGTGTCATCAGATAGCCATCTTGATCATAAACTGTATCACCCTCTCTGTGACCGACCTCAGTGTTTTCATCGACAATCCAGGCCTATGATCAATATCTATGCGCTCTGATATAAGCTTTTGCTTGCCTCTGAACTCGCCTGTTTACGGTAACGTTTGCTTTTCCTCGCCAGATGCGACCTCCGGTTAAGTCGACTGTTCCAGTGGTAAATCGTAGAAAAGCTAACCATTTCTCATACCGCTCAAGCCGCATTCGTCCAAGGATTTTACAGGACTTACTTTTTTAGATAGTAGTCAATTTTTCTTGTATAGAAAAGTCGAGCTTGGCTTGCTTAAGGGTCCTGTACCACTGTTGCGGCCCCTGATGCAAAGTATAAGGTCTGCAACGATGATGCTCACTAGAGATTGCCTTATTGGATTGATGGTGGTGTTGTATAGGGGCTCGGGCTGAATAGTTCCGTCCAGTGAGCACTGCTATCTGGTATCGTTCTTTCAAGGCTAGTTGGTTGGTACGAGTTCCCATGAGGTTCCTGGCTTGTTTGTGTGGAAGCTAACCAGCCTACAGCTGGCTGGCCTCTCTCGTTATCGCCAAGTGTGTCGGTTACTATGGGAGTCTAGGCAGTAGATTTAACTTGGCACACCCCCTACTTTACCAATAAGCTATTGCCCACACCTCAAACCCTCCTGAATAAAAATCTGAGGTTTGTAGTTTCGTCCAATAACTTAAAGACATCTATTTAAGATAAAAGAAATAATCCACCAACAAATAGGTCAAATATGTACTTGAGATTACTTTCTACAATCGTTTTACTATTTTCACCGATCTATGTGACCGCGAACAACCCCACAAATATTGGAGTAGTATCCCTAAATTATATTGATACAAGCAGGCCATCCTGGGATGGCGAGGGGAAGCGACCTGTCACTTCTCACTTGTTTTATCCTACCGCCGAATCTCATAGCGAACCTTTGTTACTGGGGCAGCCAGGTAAAGAGCTATTCAATGCTAGAGAGGTGGCTTGGGCAGCTAAACCACTTCTCAATGAAAAGATGCCTTTAATACTTATGTCCCATGGAACTGGTGGGTCCGCCCTACAAATGCTCTGGATTGCCCAGCGCTTAGTCGCAAACGGGTATCTGGTGCTTGGCGTCAATCATCATGGTAATACCGCAATAGAGCCTAAAAAATACGCTGCGGGTTACACGTTATGGTGGGAGCGAACGCGCGACCTCTCTTTTGCCTTAAATTCTATCCTGAAGGATGAGAATTGGTCACAGCATATTGACCCCAGCAAGATTGGCGTTGTGGGTTTTTCTTTAGGTGGTTATACCGCACTCTCTGCTATCGGAGGCATCACTGATAGATCACTGTTCAAGGATTTCTGCAGTAGCCAGAAGAGAGATTTTACTTGTGAGGGACAGGCAGAGTTCCCAAATATCAACGAAGCCTTCAAAAAGGTGGAGAATAATCCTTACATAAAAGCTTCCTTATCAGAACACGGAAGTTCTTACAAAATCGATCAAATTTCCGCAGCTTATATTCTCTCTCCAGCCGTTTCCCAGGCGCTAACCCAGGAAAGCCTAAAGGATATATCTATTCCAGTATCAATTGCCGTAGGATCCCTCGATAGCGTTGCCCCCAGTTTAACCAATGCCCATAGGGTTGCATCTTTGATTCCGAGTTCTGAGTATAAGGAGATAGAAAAGGCTAGTCACTACACCTTCCTATCTACTTGTACCCCCCTCGGTAAAAAGTACTTAGAAAGTCTTTGTGAAGATCACACTACCCTTGAGAGAGCACAAGTTCATGAGAGCTTAAGCCTGGATATACTTAAGTTTTTTGATCAAAAACTTAACCAAAAAGAAAAGCAAAAAATGGCAACATATAAAGAGAATTAACTTTTCTGCTCTCGTTACTTTAAGAAGTAGGTTTGCAAAATACTCTAAGAGAGATTGCTGCCCATGAAAATTAAGAGTGTAAGGCGGCCATATTATATAGATATGGAGCTAAACCATAAACGATGAGAAAAACGCGGTAGACCGCCCCTGGAAGTGGAGCTTTCTGTGGTTCACACTCAGCCCCCGACTTGGATATCGTCTGAAGGTAGCGAGTAAGGCCCTCTTCCAGCTAAAGCATCTGAGTCGCTGAATGAGAGACCATCAACTGTCGAATGTCATCGCTGATATATGAAAATACCTGCTTGGTTGGAAAGCGTACCTCGGTATAGCGGAAGTGCCGAGCCCACTGTGGGGATATCGACAAATGGATTAGGCGAAAATTGCGCTGTTATATCTGGAAGCAATTGGGACGTAGCGTTTATCTAAAACTGCAGGGTCTAAGTATCGATCGTTGGACGGTATGGAACACGATGAAATCCGCCTAGGCACCTGGTGATCAAGTAAGAGTCCGGCCCTTTAGAGGGCATTGCCGAATCGATAGTTTGCTGACTTGGGGTTGCCATCATTGGTAATGAGATAAGAAATGAGGGGATGAACTGCCGTGGTACGTGACCCGTAGGTCCGGTGGTGTGAGTGGAGGGGCGCAACGAGGTCTCTCCCTATCCCGATTAAGTGTAAATCAAAGTTATGAAGATCGTTAAATACACTCATAGGTATAAAGAAGCGTGTATAACGCTATTTCGGAGTAATTCAGATAAGTATTTCTCTGATGAAGAGCTTAGCGAATTCGAGGCCTACTTAAATAAAGATGCAGGTTATAAGCCCTATTTTATAGTTTTAAAAAACAATGAAGTTATAGCGTGTGGTGGCTACGAGAAAAGTGGTGGGGTAGTCGGGCTTTGTTGGGGGATGGTGCGCAGAATCAATCACGGCCAGTCAATTGGCACGCTGTTATTGGAGTTTAGGCTGGAGAGTATTTTAGAAAAGTATGGAGACTGTAAAGTGTCAATCGATACGTCCCAGCATACAAAAGGGTTCTACGAAAAGTATGGTTTTATTAACCCGGCGGACAAATAGTTCGGTCATGCTGCGTACCTAATTGACTCGTGTCGAAAGTAGGCTGCTACACGCGCGGGCTTCTTTTGTAACATTCTCATGTGAGAAAGCACTTTGCTTTTCAGCTTCTCCTTGGATCGGGCTGGCATGCCACTGTGAACGCCCCCTTTAAGGTCGCAATTCAAATACTCATCTGGATTCAGTTCAGGTGAATATGATGGTAAATAATAAATTTCTATCTCATCCTCGTGCTCTGCCAGCCAAGCTTTAACAACTCGTGCATGATGTACCCTAAGATTGTCCAGAATGAGGTAAACTTTACGGCCCGCTGTTTTGATCAATCGCTTAAGAAAGTCAATCAGCCTATCGGCATTCATACTTCCTTCGTAAATTTGAAAACGCACTGTTCCTTGATTTGTAATCGCGGATATCATATTGAGTGAAGTACGCTTTGCATTCAGCTTCACAATGGGTGTTTTTCCTTTTGGCGCATAGCCTCGCTCATGCTGGCAATCGCTGCGAATGCCTGTTTCATCGCCCCAGTAAATCTCT
>NZ_JBGMEK010000078.1:0-18535 GCF_041447265.1 Microbulbifer epialgicus | reverse complement strand
GCAAAGCCATTTAAATGGACAAAGCCCGCCGGTCAAATCTTGGCTTCCGTAGAGCGTGCAAAACAATCGTTACAGAATTAACCGCATGGACCACTAGTGAATTTACGAAGCCGCCCATGATCTTTGGTTTAGACAAATCAAGAAGTTATCAAATAGTATGCGGTCTTTGAAAACCGAAAAAAGAAAGTGTGTTGGATGATATCCAACCAAAACTACCTGTTAAAGCTGAGCACTTTATAGATGCTTTGTACCAGCATACTTGTAAATAGGAACTATCGTATCGAAAACCCCTGCTCTCAAGCACTAGACGAAAACAACGCCGCCACCGCCAACAAAGTAGCCACCCAAATCCCACAAAGAATCTTCCAGAACAAAGACGCATCCCCTTTCTCAGTAGGATCTTCCCTTAGGTAATCCGGGTTGGGGTTAGCCAGATCGCGCATAAATTCCGTCAGGGTGGAATAGCGCTGTTCCAGGTCGATACTGCATCCGCGCTCCAGGGCGCGGTCGAACCAGATGGGGACTACCGGATTAAACTGGCTGGCGGTGCGGTAGCGCAGGCGTTCGAAGTCGGCGTGGGAGCGGCAGTTTTCAATTTCCTCGCCGTAGGGCAGTTCGCCGGTAAACATCTCGTAGGCAATAGTGGCGAGGGCATAGATATCGCCGCGAATACCGCTGTTGTGCCCAAGGATATAGTGGGGGTCGGAGTAGCTGGCGGTGCCCAGCGCTTCCGGGTGTTCCAGGGGGCGGAAAATCTCGGCACTGCCAGCTACATAGACTGAGCCGAAGTCGATAATTTTTACCCGCCCGTCGCCGTCGATCATGATATTGGCCGGGCGCAAATCCTGGTGAATGGTCTCCTGATCATGGAAGGCCTGAAGTCCGGTGGCAATCTCCTTAAGGATACGAAACGCTTCCGCCGGTTTGGGAAAGCGGTTATTGGTGATCCACTGCTCCAGGGTGCTGCCCTGCACATACTCCATCAGGTAATAGAGCGCGGTGCGTGGGCGGGTCTGGCGGTGCAGGCGCACTACTTGGGGGCTGCGAATACGCAGGCCTATCCACTCCTCCTGAATAAAGCGATCGATATAGTGGATATCGTCCTCGTAATTAACCGAGGGGGTTTTCATCACCAGGATTTCCCCGGTGGCACTGTCGCGCACCAGGTACAGCTGGCTGCGCTGAGAGGAGAACAGCTCCTGTTCTACCAGGTAACCATCCAATACCATGCCCGGTTCCAATTCCGGCGGGAAGGGCAGGCGGGTAAGCTGGCGGCTGTAGTCGTCCAGGGTGGTTTGTGGCAGTGCCTGTACCTTTACCACTAATGCGGAGAGGTTATCGTCACTGCCGTTTTCCTCGGCGAGGCGCACCAGGGTTTCTGCTTTTTCCTGCTCGCTTAAATGGGTATCCGCGAGCAGCTCACGCAGGAATTCCTCCTCGACAAAGTCGTGCACCCCATCGCTGGTAATCAGCAACACATCATTTTCGGCAAGGCTAAGCTGGCCGTAGTCCACCTGCAGACCGGTATCCATACCGAGTGCGCGTGACAGCATCTGCTGGCGGTGTGCCAGGGTGATGTTGTGGTCGCGGGTCAGGCACTTGAGAGTGTCGCCGCGCAGGTGATAGATACGGCTGTCGCCGATATGAAAATAGTGGGCGGTGCGGGATTTGAAAACCAGCGCTGAGAAAGTGCACAGGAAGCCCTTTTCCTGCTGGTGATAGTCGTGGCTCTTGCGGTACAACTTGCTGTTAATGGAGGCGAGGATTTTCTGTCCGGCGTGGGCCACCGACCAGGTGTCAGGTGCCTTGTAATAGTCCCTTACAAACTGCTCAGTGGCGGTGCGGCTGGCTAGGGCACCGGCCTCGGCAGAGCTGACTCCGTCTGCCAGTGCCGCAACTGCGCCCAGGTATTCCCGCAGGTGTGGGTTGTCCGGCCAGTGGTAGATGGCGGCATCTTCATTCTGCAGTTTGAGACCGGCGCTGCTGCACAGGCCGTGGCGCAATTGCGGCCCTTGAGGTGTGGCGCTTTCGCTGGTCTCTGTTAGGAGGGCGGGATTGGTTTCACTCACAGTCGCTCCCCTCTGGCAAATGGCGGAAAAAAAAGGGGGCCATGGCCCCCTTGTATTGTTGCTTGATCACTCCACGCTGATCAACTGCACTGTGCCATCCGGCAGCACTTCGGCAATATTGCCTTTCGGCTCCTCCAGGAACAAGCAGGCGAAGAAGATTACCGCTGCGGCGCCACAGATGATCAGGAAGAACTGGCTGTAGCTGACATAGGACAGGGCGGTGAGGAAGGTCACTGCACCAACGTTGCCATAGGCTCCGGCCATACCGGCGATCTGCCCGGTCATACGGCGTTTTACCAGGGGTACGATGGCGAACACGGCACCTTCACCGGCCTGCACGAAGAAAGAGCAGCACATGGTGGCGACTACCGCTGCGGGAATCCACCAGCCGCCGTTGATCTGGCTCAGCACAAAGTAACCCACTGCCAAGCCGCCGATCAGGAACATCAGGCTGCGACGGCGTCCCAGTTTGTCGGAGAAATATCCACCGGTGGGGCGGGCTACCAGGTTCATAAAGGCGAAGCCAGAGGCGAGCAGGCCGGCCTTCACTGGGCTCAACCCTTCAAAGGTTTCCAGGAAGAACAGTGGCAGCATGGAAACCACGGCCAGCTCTGAGCCAAAGGTGACGAAGTAGGCCAGATCGAGGATGGCTACCTGCTTGAAGTTATATTTCTCCAGCTCGGGCACGCCTTCGCGCAGGTGGTCTTTGTTTACGTTCCAGATCATACGGGTCTGGAAAGCGAACAGTGCTACCAGCAGTCCCCACATAATGTAGGTGGCATTTTGGCTCAGCAGGGCTACGCCGTTAGGAGACAGCTTGTAAGCCAGCGCCGCCAGTGCCAGGTACATGGGCACATTCATCAGCAGGTAGAAATAGAAATCCCGCATGCTGGTCACTTCCAGGCCGCCGCTCTTTTTCGGCTTGAAGTAAGTGGAGCCTTTGGGAGTGTTGCGGGCAACGCGGTAGTAGAGGATGCCGTACAGGCCTGCAATCACCCCGGTGAGGCCGAGGGCATAGCGCCAGCCGTCTTCACCGCCGAACAGCAGGGCGATGGTGGGCAGGGTTATGGCGCCTGCGGCGGAACCGAAATTCCCCCAGCCACCGTAAATACCTTCCGCCAGGCCGACCTGCTTGGCCGGGAACCACTCGCCAACCATGCGAATGCCGATCACAAAGCCTGCGCCGACAAACCCTAGCAGAAAACGGAATAGGGCCAGGGACTGGTAACTGTCCGCAGTAGCGAAACCCAAACAGATCACTGATGAGGTCATCAGCAGGCCACTGTACACCAAGCGCGGCCCGAGCTTATCCACCAGCATACCGATGATGATACGCGCGGGAATGGTTAGTGCCACATTGAGAATTAACAGGGCTTTCACCTGTTGGCTGGTGAGATCAAAAGCTTCCTTGATAAAGACCATCAGCGGAGCGTGGGAAAACCACACCACGAAAGTCAGGAAGAACGCAAACCAAGTAACGTGCAGCGTCTTTATCTTGGGATCGCCCCAATTAAATAAATTGAGACTGCTGGATTGACTCATGACTATTTTCTCCGACTTCACAGCAATTTAGAGGTGGATAGGGTCATGACCGATAGTATTTGAGCAGCGCCACAGGAAAAGCGCGCAAAGGGGGTAGCTTGAAGGTGGGAAGGTGCCGTGGCAGTGCGAGTTAATCCCTTTGGGTTAGCTTCGCCCGGCAGGTAGTGCCCACACATTGGAGGCAACTACCCCCATTGGGTTAGTCGTAAGAATTTACTGTTTCGATTGGCGGTTTTTGGGAGTAATTGTCGGCACAGGCCTTTTTGTGCATCTTGCAGACAGGTAGCCCTAACAGGCTTTTTAGCCCGCCATAATCCCGTGGCCGATATTTGAGTCGCAGGGCCACGCGAGGGTGAATTTTTGTGCTTGATAGGTAAAAAATTTTGCCGAAAAGCGAAGAAACTGGGAAAAATCTGTCGTGAAATATACACAGCAACTCGCTGGGCGCGCACTGATATTTGCTTCGGCTATGTTCGCCGCTAACTTTTCTGTGTGGACGCTCTACGCAGTACTGGGAGTAGAGATTCGCGGACAGCTTGACTTGTCGGCCACAAAGTACGGCATCTTACTCGCAGCTCCAATTTTGAGTGGTGCACTGTTGCGTTTTCCAGCGGGACTTTTAGTGGAATATTTTTCTGCGAAGAAGCTTATCCTGTTGCAAATGTTATTGCTGCTACCGGTGTTATTCCTATTGCCCTATATCGAAAGTTATGGCGCACACCTGCTGGCCGGACTGTGGCTTGGTATTTCTGGTGTGTCCTTCGTGCTGGGTATTCGCTATATCAGTCCGTGGTTCGAAAGGAGGCGGCAGGGCACAGCCATGGGCATTTTTGGTGCAGGCAATGCCGGGGCGGCCATCACCCTGGCCTTGGCACCGGCGGTCCAAAACTGGTTCGGGCGCGAGTGGATTGGGCCGGCGTATGGTTTTGGCATAGTAGTGATGATACTGCTATTCGAATTTTGTGCGCCGGAAGAAACACGCTACATGCGCAGCCGCGTCAGGGCAGATATTCGCAACCAATTAAGACCGCTGATTCAGATCAAGGTGTGGCGCTACGGACTCTATTACTATTTTGTTTTCGGCAGTTTTCTCGCACTTTTATTGTGGCTGCCCAATTACTACCTGTCGGTGTACAAAGTCAGTACGCCGGCAGCAATGGCATTAACTCTGCTGTTCGTGGCTCTGTCCAGTTCGGTGCGCGCTCTGGGTGGCTGGTTTGCGGATCGCTACGGTGCCCGAACAGTAAACTGGAGCGTTTTCTGGGTCTGCCTCGTGTGCCTCTTTTTCCTAAGTTACCCCCCGACCAGTATGACGATTCACGGGGTGGAACGGGATGTGCATTTAAATATCGAGGTGGGCATAGAACTGTTTACCCTGCTGCTGTTGGTGATCGGTATCGCCCAGGGATTCGGCCGCGCTTCCGTGTACAAGGCTCTGCACGATAACTACCCGGGGCATATGGGCAGTGTCGGAGGCACCGTGGCTACGATCGGTGCGCTTGGTGGTTTTACCCTGCCAGTCTTGTTTGGTATCGCGCAGGATTTAGTGGGTATCCACAGTGCCGCGTTTATGTTGCTTTACGGCGTACTCGCGATTTGTATGTTGGTGATGTATTTGGCTATCCAAAGGGAAGGTTATCAACAGCGCTTGGTGTTTGCCCGGCAAAATAACTTTTTGCACGATGCGGACAGGAGTTCCGCAACTTTGACTGATAGGTAGTGTTCGCTACCAACTTGGAATTACATCTGCGTAAAGGATAGGAGGTAAGTATTATTTCCGCTGAGAAAAACAGGCGGTTTCAACCCCACCTGAAAAACTGTAGTTTGTTACTGTCCACTTCGCTGTTGAAAAGGAAAAGCGTAATGACCATTTCCAAATTTCCTAAGATTCTCGGTGCTTTACTGTTGGGGGCCTGCAGCTCTGTCGCATTGCAGGCCGCTGCGCAGGATAGTGAAAATACCACTCTAGTCGATGCGCTTAAATCCGGTGAGGTCGGGTTGAACTTGCGCTATCGAGTAGAGATCGTCGACCTGGAAGGTTATGACCAGGACGGCATTAATGGAGATGCGACTGCGTCCACCTTAAGAACCCGTCTCAACTGGCGTAGTGGCGATTATCGAGGCTTTAGTAGTTTCCTCGAGATGGATGATGTCACTGCTGTTGGCAACGATAATTACAACTCCACCGTAAACGGAAAAACTAATTACCCGAAGGTTGTCGATCCGGATGGAACTGAGGTCAACCAGGCTTATATCCAATATCACGCCGATAACTCTGTCATTACCGCCGGCCGCCAGCGCATAAACCTGGATGGGCAGCGATTTGTAGGCGGTGTAGGCTGGAGACAGAATGAGCAGACCTATGACGGCGTACGCTATCAATATGGCAATGCCGAGAGCCTGCAGTTGGACTACAGCTATGTGTACAACGTAAATCGGATTTTTGGTGAAGACAGCCCTAATGCTGAATTCGAAGGTAATATTCAGCTGTTGCATGCCAGCTATCCGGTTATTGAGAACCACAAAATCAGTGGCTTCGTCTATAACCTGGATCTGGAAAATGCAGTAGATTTTTCCAGTCGCACTTATGGCGTGGATTACAAGGGCAAATTTGGTCCGGTAAAAGCCAACCTGAGCTACGCGCTCCAGACAGAGATTGGTGACAGCACCTTAGACTACAGCGCCAATTATTACTTGGCGGAACTGGCTACTGACCTGGGCCCGGTAACTGCAAAGGTCGGTTATGAAGTATTAGGTTCCGACAATGGTGTTGGCTTTAAAACCCCATTGGCCACCCTGCATAAATACCAGGGCTTCACCGACCAGTTCCTGTCAACTCCCGGTGATGGCGTCGAAGACATGTATATCGGCGGTGCCATGAAAATTGCTGGCGGTAAGCTGAATATGTCCTACCATAACTTCGAAGCGAGCGAAGGCTCTATGAGCTATGGACACGAGTGGAATCTGAGCTACGGACGCAAGATCACAGACGATATTTCCGCGCTGGTGAAGTACGCTTCTTACCAAGCTGACGAGTATCAGCTGGATACCGACAAGTTCTGGCTGATGGTGACTGCCAATTTCTGACAGGCTGTAATAACTCCATAGCGAGGCCCCCGGCTCCGGCCGGGGTTTTCCCCGCACCAGTCGAGAAACCTTCGTAGAAAAATTTTTTAATTTTAAGTAATTTCCTTAGATAAATTCCCGTTTTTTGGCGCTTGTTTACAGGCAAGTCTCCATTGTCACGAGCACAGAGGGAGTACCACCATTGCCCCGAGCATAAGTTGACCAGCTTGATACACTGACATCAATTTAAACACCGAGTCCCGGTGCCTAAACAGCGTGTTCGCTGCAGGGTGTCGGGACCGTGGCTGTAACGGCCACCAGGGTCGAGCGGGAAACTGCACGGCCTCCCGGATTTGGAAAGGCGTTTAATGTTACAAGACAGTTTCGGACGCAGGTTTTATTACCTGCGTCTGTCCGTGACGGACATTTGCAATTACCGCTGCAATTATTGCCTGCCTGAGGGCATTGGTTGCGGTCGCTCTCTCGAAGGTGAAAAGCCACTCACAGTGGACGAAGTGGCAACTGTGGTGCGTGCCTTCGCTTCCCTGGGCACGGAAAAAGTACGCCTTACCGGTGGAGAACCTTCACTGCGCAAAGATTTGGTGCCGCTGCTCGAGGCGGTGCGCGCGAGTGACCGTATTCGCCGTCTCGCCATTACCACCAACGGCTACCGCTTACCCAGCCAGATCGACGATTGGCATCGCGCCGGACTCGACCAGATCAATATCAGTATCGACAGTCTGGACCCGGCGCGCTTCCACCATATCACCGGCCATGACCGTCTCGACAAGGCACTTTCCGGACTGGAACGCGCCCTGGCACTCGGTGTGGATGCCAAGGTCAACGCAGTGCTACTGCGCGAGTACAATTTCTCCGAGTTGGATAATTTCCTCGCCTGGATACGTGAGACACCGGTAACTCTGCGTTTTATCGAGCTGATGCGCACGGGCGACAATCGTGAGTTTTTTGCCAGCAACCACGTCGCTGGTACCGACATCGAAACTATGCTCGTGCGCGAGGGTTGGCAGCAAGTGATTCGTACCCGTGATGCCGGCCCGGCGCGGGAGTACTTCCATCCGGATTATGCCGGGCGTATTGGTCTGATTACCCCTTATAGCAAGGACTTCTGTGCCAGCTGCAACCGCCTGCGGGTATCCGCCCAGGGCAAGCTGCACCTATGCCTGTTTGCCGACCAGGGTTTTGATATGCGCGAGATGATCGCCGCTGGCGATAGTGATGCCCTGGCTGCCCATATCCGAGAGCTGATCGGCGGCAAGAGCGCCGGGCATGAGCTGCATGAGGGTTTCACCGGCGCAACCCGCAACCTGGCAATGCTGGGAGGGTAAGGTCATGGGCTCGGTTGTCTCCAACAGTAAAACTCTCGGTATCGTGCTGGCTGGTGGGCGCTCCAGCCGCATGGGGCGCGATAAGGCCCTGCTCGCGCACCCCGAGAATGGCAACTTCCTTGAAAATGCCCGCGCGCTTTTGAGTGAGTTACCACTGCAGCAGGTGGTGGTTAGCGGGGCGCGCGATGGAGGTATCCCGGATCTGGTGGCGGACATGGGTCCGCTGGGCGGCCTGCACTCGGTAGCATTGCGAACCGGCGCCGCTGCAGCGTTGGTTATACCCGTGGATATGCCCCTGCTAAAGTGCGATGCGCTCGCTGAGCTTTTGGCTGAGGGTCAACGACGACAGCATCCCTGCTATTTCGATAATTTCTTTTTCCCTTTGTGGCTGCCGTTTAACGATGCTTGCCTCGACTATCTGCAGCGGGCTGTGAAGGGCGCGGTACGCAATTCAGTGAGCGCTTTGCTGTCCCACCTTTGTGCCCAGTCTATTTCCACGAAACACGCCGGCGACTGGCATCGCAATATCAATACGCCGGCGGATTATCTCGGCCTTACAACGCTGGATAAAATACCTGAAAACAATTTATTGAGAGAACACTGATTATGTCCGCACATGCCAGTAAAGAATTTGTGCCGCTCAATATCGCGGTGCTCACGGTTTCCGATACACGCAACGAACAGACCGATACGTCCGGCCAGTACCTGGTTGAGGCTCTGGGAGCTGCTGGCCACCAACTCGCGGATAAGCGAATTACTCCGGATGATATTTATCAGATGCGCGCGGTGGTATCCGCCTGGATCGCAGACCCCAAAGTGCAGGTAGTGTTGGTAACCGGCGGTACCGGCTTTACCGATCGCGATTCCACCCCAGAGGCGCTGGCGCCGCTGTTTGATAAAACGGTCGATGGTTTCGGTGAACTGTTCCGACAAATTTCCCTGGCAGATATCGGCAGTTCCACTGTGCAGTCCCGCGCACTCGCCGGCCTGGCCAATCGCACTCTGGTGTGCTGTGTCCCGGGTTCCACCGGGGCTTGTCGTACCGCCTGGGAGGGCATACTTCTGGAGCAGCTGGACGCGCGCCATAAACCCTGCAATTTCATACCCCATGTACGCTTTGCCAGCGCGCCCTGCGAGAGCCGGGGCTGATCCATGAGTAAGTTGACCCATTTGAACCAGCGCGGCGAAGCCAACATGGTGGATGTCACCGAGAAAGGTATTACCGACCGCAGTGCCCTGGCTGAGAGTTCTATCGGTATGAGCGCGGAAGCTTTTGCCCTGCTGAGTGAGGGTGCTCATAAAAAGGGCGATGTCCTGTCGGTAGCCCGTATCGCCGGCATCCAGGCCGCCAAGAAAACCTCGGATTTGATTCCTTTGTGCCACCCCCTGGCGCTGACCAAGGTGGCGCTGGAATTTGAGTTACAACCAGAAAAGCATAGTGTACACATCACCGCCTTTTGCCGCCTGGCCGGACGTACCGGAGTGGAGATGGAAGCCCTGACTGCGGCTTCGGTGGCGGCGCTGACTATTTACGATATGTGCAAAGCAGTGGACCCAGCCATGGAAATTGGCCCTACCCGGCTGCTGCAAAAAACCGGCGGCAAGCATGGCCACTGGCGTGGCGATGTGTCCGCGACGACTTAGGATTTGGAGAGGTACTCAGACATGGTCAAAATTCTGTTTTTTGCGCGTCTGCGGCAACAGTTAGGCACCGGAGAGATCACACTGGCAGACTTTTCCGGTAGCCTCGCTGCTCTGCGTGAAACCCTGTGTGAACAACACCCTGAGTGGGCTACCCACTTGCAACGTGATGATGTTCGAGCGGCACTAAACCAACAACTGGTGGATACCAGTACCGCTGTTGGCGCCGGGGATGAAGTGGCATTTTTCCCGCCGGTCACCGGTGGCTAATGGTGATTGCATGAAAGAAGTCGATCGTATTGAGGTGTGTGAAACACCGCTCAATGTAGCCGCGGAGTATGCGGCCTTGCAGGGCAACAGTGGCGATGGCGCCTGTGCCCTGTTTGTGGGGTCGGTACGTGACTTCAATGCGGGGAGAGATGTCTGTGGCCTAAACCTTGAGTACTACCCTGGCATGACGGAGAAGAGCCTGCAGGGGATTGCTCGGGATGCCCGCAGGCGCTGGCCTCTCGGGCGTGTAACCATTGTTCACCGGGTGGGCCCCATGCAGATCAACGATGAAATCGTCTTTGTCGGTGTCACCAGCCCCCACCGCCAAGCCGCCTTCGCCGCCTGCCAATACATTATGGATCGTCTTAAGACAGAAGCGCCTTTCTGGAAGCGTGAGGCAGTTGCAGATCAGGCCGGCAATGCCATTGAGCGCTGGGTAGAGGCCCGCGCCAGTGATGTCGCGGAGATGGAAAAGTGGTCCGCCGGCTGAGTTGGCTGCTGAGCGTTTTACTGGTGGCGTTTGCGCTGCCGGTGAAAGCGGATAACTGCAATTTGCGTGTGGCAGTGGCGGCTAGCTTTCGTCCAGCATTGGAACAGGTGCTGCCAGAATTCGAACGCCGAAGTGCCTGCACAATACAGCTCAGTAGCGGCAGCTCTGGAGTGCTCTATCAGCAGGTGTTGCATCGCGCCCCTTTCGATTTATTCCTGTCTGCTGATCGCGAGCGGCCCGAGCTATTAGAAAAGCAGGGCGGGGTACTGGCTGACAGCCGCCACACCTATGCACTGGGACTATTGGCTCTCTGGCACCCAAAATCAGAATGGGATATGGAGCAGCTATTGCAACAATGGCCCGACAAGATTGTGATCGCGGACCCCAAGGTTGCACCTTTCGGCACTGCCGCTCGACAGGCATTAGAGAGCCTGGGTCTGTGGGAGGAAAAACGAATACAACTGGCCCGCGCTCACAATGCTGGCCAAGCCTATTTAATGCTCGATTCCGGCAATGCGCGGATGGGGTTTGTCGCTGCCAGCCAGATGCGCGCCGCTGGGCGCGATCATTTCTGGCTGTTGCCCCAATACCTTTATAACCCTATTGAACAGCAGCTCGTGATCCCGCTGCAAAGTCGCCACCCGAAAGAAGCAAAGGCCCTCGCTAACTACTTGCGCTCAGCTGAAGTGCAAGCTCAACTGCGCCACCTGGGCTACGGTGTTTTACCGGCGCAGCGCGGAGGGCGTGAAATATGAATATCGCCGGAGCTGACTGGCAGGCGCTATGGCTAACCCTGAAGCTGGCCGGACTGACCACCCTGCTGCTGTTTATTATTGGCGTGCCACTGGCCTGGAAGTTGAGCCAGTGGCAGAGCCGCTGGCGCCACGGGGTGGAGGCGTTGATTACCCTACCGCTGGTACTGCCGCCCACTGTGCTGGGTTTTTATCTACTGCTGTTGTTTTCCCCAAACTATGCTCCCGGCCAGTGGCTCGCGCAGATCTGGGGGGGGCCACTGGTATTTTCCTTTAGTGGACTGGTGTTTGCCTCGGTAATTTACTCCCTGCCGTTTATGGTGCAGCCACTGCTGGCTGCATTTAATGCCAACGGCCAGCGCCTGACCCAGGCCGCTGTGGCACTGGGCATACCGCCCTGGGCTGCTCTCCTGAAAGTGCTGTTGCCCGCCAGTCGCGCGGCGATTGTGAGCGCCTGCGCACTGACCTTTGCCCATACCCTGGGTGAGTTCGGTGTAGTCCTGATGATTGGCGGGGCCATTCCCGGTGAGACCCAGGTAGTCTCCATTGCCCTCTACCAGCATGTGGAGGCAATGGAATACGGTGCGGCACACCGGCTGGCGCTGGTGCTGATGGGAATGACCACAGCGCTGCTTCTGCTGGCGCGCTGGCTGGGAAGAGTACTGGCGCCGCGCGGCTCCCGCACGGCAGAGACAGGGCCGGCAATGGGGGTATTGGGATGATGGATATTACCCTGCCACTTTTTGGGGACTCCGTCGGCACAACCGATACCAGCGGGCTCAGTGTGGATGGGCTGGTCAGCACGCTCAACGCTGCTACGCCGTGGCAGCTGAACCTGCCGGCCAGAGGCGTATTCGGTCTTACCGGCCCCTCTGGTGGTGGCAAGAGCACACTGTTGTCGGCCCTGGCCGGCCAGCGCCACTGCCATGGGAATATCTCTTTTGCCGGTACTGTCTGGCAGCGCGGTCGCCGCGCCCTGGCCACGTATAAGAGAGCCCTGTCCCTTGGTTTCCAGGACAGCCGCCTGTTTACCGGACAGTCGGTGTCGGACAATCTGTCCCTGGCCCAGCGCTATAGCCGCAGGCCATTGCCCAGAGAGGAGCGTGACGAGCTGCTGAGGGCCTTCGGTATAACCCCGTTGCTGCATCAGCCGGTGGAGTTGCTATCCGGCGGAGAGGCGCAACGGGTGGCACTGTTGCGCCAGCTTTTTCACAATGCGCCATTGCAGCTTTTCGATGAGCCGCTATCGGCGGTGGGCCGCACCCAGGTGATTCGCTACCTATTGCCCACGCTGCGGGATTTTTGGGCCCGTCATCCGGCCTTGGTGATCTGGACTAGCCACGACTTCGGCGAGATACAGTTATTGGCACAGCGCTGCCTATGGATGAATTGCGCTGATTTGTCGGAACCGCTGAGTTTGGCCGAAGTGGCCCGATTCCTGGATGGCGACGGCATGGGTGAGACCTGTTATAGCCGTATCGAAGCCGGGGTGGAATCCCTGCGCGATGGCCTGCTAACCCTGGACCTGGGCGGAGTTCCTATTTATGCAGATCGGGTTACTGGTCACTACCGCAAAGGTGATAGCGCGGCTTTTCTATTGGAGGCCGGCGATATCAGTCTCAGTGTGGAAAAACCGGGCTTGTCCAGCATCCTCAATTGCCTGCCAGTGACCCTGATAGGGAAATCAAACCTTGCCGATGGCCGCATACGCTTGCAATTAACTGCGGCGGAGCAGGTGTTTTACGCAGATATTTCCCGGCTCTCTTGCGAACGCTTACAACTGCGTGAAGGTCGTTCCTATTTTGCCCAATTCAAGGCCGGAAATCTCGCCGGTTTGTGACTGTTCATCTCGGCTCCGAAATTATTCCCTCTGCCAAAATACACTCATAAGTCTGCGGTGAAAGTGCCGCTCTTGCCCGAGATCGTGTAAGGCATGAATACCGATTACGAGCTTGCAGGGATGTATTTACCAGGGAGCTTGAGCTGAGATTGTGCTCTACCTTCTAGCGACCTTTGAAAATTATTTTGTGCAATAAAAAAGGGGAGGTTAAACCTCCCCGCAACTGCGGTTCCCCGCCTGTGAGACCAAACTAAGGATTGTAGTATTCGCCGTTCTTGCGCAGGTAGAACCAGTAGTTAACCACCAGGCATACCGCGTAGAAGATGGCAAAGCCTGCCAGAGCATATTCCGGAGTAGTGGCCTTGATTTGTTCACCGAAAACCTTGGGAATATAAAAGGCGCCGTAAGCGGCAACAGCTGAAGTCCAACCCAGTACCGGGCCTGCCTGTTCTTTCGGGAACACCATGGCAATTGTGCGGAAGGTAGAGCCGTTGCCGATACCGGTGGCGGCGAACAGTACCAGGAACAGCAGGAAGAAGGGCAGGAAGAACTCTTCAGGGGTTGCTGAACCGTAGGCGGCTTTCATGTAGTAGGCGACACCCAGGGCGCTACCTACCATCACTGCTGCGCAGATCTGGGTCACCAGAGCGCCGCCGATACGGTCGGAGATCCAGCCACCTACCGGGCGGATAAGCGCGCCGATAAAGGGACCCATCCAGGCGTACATCAGGGCGCTGGGGCCGTTGTTGTTGATGGTGTCGTGGGTCATAACCCCGTCCACCATTACATGGCTGTAACCAAAGATCACTTTGATAGCCAGGGGGAAAGCCGCAGCGAAACCGATAAAGCTGCCGAAGGTCATGGTGTAGATCACACTCATCACCCAGGTATGCTTGTTGTTGAAGATACGGTATTGGCGTTGTAGGCTGGTTTTGATCTCACCGGGCAGCAGTTTCAAACCGAATACGGTGGCAGTGATTACCAGTACCAGCACGATTTCCTTGGGCACGCCCAAACCTGAACCGTTGGCGGCTTCAGGTAACAGCAACCACAGACCCACCACAGCGGTGAACAGGCCGATGCCCAGCATCATGGTCATCTTCACCATTGCGCCGAGCGAGCTGCCGACATCCGGGGTGACTTCCTCGGTGCGCAGGTTGTTCATGCCGAGCCAGCCAATAAAGGCCAGCGGTACCAGGAACAGCAGCCATACAAAACCGGCATTTTGAATCCACGCGTCTGAACCGGCCGGTACTTTGCCGATCAGGGAGCCTGAACTGCTTACCAGAGTCATGGGGTCGCCACCGGCAGCGCCGAAGGCACCGAAAGTCATGAATAGCGGTACCAGAATCTGCATGGTGGTAACGCCGAAGTTACCCAGACCCGCGTTCAGGCCCAGTGCCAGCCCTTGTTTTTCCTTGGGGAAAAAGAAGCTGATATTGGACATGGAAGAGGCGAAGTTACCACCACCGATTCCGGATAGCAGCGCCAGCAACTGGAAGACCCACAGCGGAGTTTCCTGGCTCTGCAGGGCAATACCGGTGCCGAGTGCAGGAATCATCAGCAGCGCAGTTGTAAACACGATGGTGTTGCGTCCACCAAACAGCCGGATAAAGAAACTGCTGGGAATTCGCAGCGTGGCCCCAGTGAGGCCGGCAATGGCCATTAGGGTGAATAGGTCGGCCTTGGCAATGGGAAAGCCAAGATTGAGCATTTGAACAGTAATAATGCCCCAGTAAAGCCACACGGCGAAGCCGCACAGCAAACTGGGAATGGATATCCACAAATTCCGGTTTGCGATTTTCTTGCCCTTGGACTGCCAGAACTTGCTGTCCTCTGGGGCCCACTCGTAGATGTCAGACACGGCGGCCACTCCTCCTCGAAATGATTCGTGCAGCCACTATGGGCCGGGGCTGAAGCCTGCTCAATTACCAACAGTAAGTAACCCCTTTGTTTTCGCGCGTAGTAGATACCTCTTTGTAGGTAAGCGCAGCGAATGGACGCTATGGTAAAGTCACTGTTCAGATTTAAACCAATTTCCACCATTGAAGCAGGACTCCCCATGACTTCCTCTGCCACGATAATGATGGTCGACGACCACCCCTTGTTCCGCAAAGGTCTCAAGCAGCTGTTTGCCATGGAGCCCAGTCTGGAGTTGGTGGCCGAAGCCAGCAGCGGTGAGGAAGCATTGGAACTGGCCAAACAGCACGAGCCGGACCTCATCTTGCTGGACCTGAATATGCGTGGCATGGATGGGTTGGATACCCTGCGTGCAATGCGGGCTGCTGATGTTTCCTCGCGTATCGTGATACTCACGGTTTCCGATAATAATGCCGACGTGGTGTCTTGCATCCGTGCCGGTGCCGATGGCTACCTGCTTAAGGATATGGAGCCAGAAGATATTCTTGACCAAGTAATCCAGGCCACCCACGGCAAGCTCGCTATCAGCCAGCGCCTGACCGAGATCCTCGCCTCCGCCCTGCGCAAACCTGACAACTCCGGCGCGGATACGCTTTCGACCCTTACCAGCCGTGAATATCAGATATTGAAGTTGATTGCCGATGGCCTCAGCAACAAATTAATCGCCCGGGAACTGGATATCAGTGATGCAACGGTGAAGGTGCACGTCAAACATCTATTGAAGAAATTGGGAATGCGCTCCCGCGTGGAGGCCGCTGTGTGGATGGTCAACCAGAAACGCCCGGAATCCCAGGACCGCTCCCACTGATCTACTCCATACCCAATCCCAAGGAATACAGTAAGAGTAACTTTCCATGCCCACCATTGATTGCTGTAGCCAGCCGGGCCTGATGCCCATCGAAAGCGCCCGCGAAAAACTCCTACAGGCGTTGAGCCCCATCAATGGTACCGAGATACTGCCACTGGCTCAGGCGAGTGGCCGGGTACTGGCCGAGGATGTCAGCTCCGGCGTCAACCTCCCGCCCTGCGACAACTCCGCTATGGATGGTTACGCTCTGCGCCATGAAGACTTGTCCAGCGGCTTGCCGCTGGAGCTGATCGGTAAATCCTTCGCCGGAGCGCCATTTGATGGAGTAGTGAACCCGGGCACCTGTGTACGCATCATGACTGGCGCCGCCCTGCCCGAAGGGGCTGATACTGTGGTGATGCAGGAACATGTCGATGCCCAGGGTGAGTCCATTCGTGTTAACTGCGAGGTTCGTCCTGGCGATCATATTCGTCGCTGTGGTGAAGATGTGGCCGAAGGAGCCGCCTTACTTAAGGCTGGAGAGTGTATCAGTGTTCCCCATATCGCCCTACTTGCCGCCGCCGGTGTTGGCACTGTCACTGTGGTGCGCAAACCCGTGATCGCACTTTTCTCCACTGGCGATGAACTGCGCCAGCCGGGGGAAGCCCTGGGTAAGGGGGATATTTACGATAGCAATCGCATAGCCTTACTGGCTGCCCTCGCACAGATGGATTTGAAAGTTTTGGACCTCGGCATACTGCCAGATAACAAACAATCCATTAGCGATGCCCTACAGCGCGCAGCCAAAGAGGCCGATGCCATCATTACCTCTGGCGGTGTTTCCGTAGGGGAAGCAGATTATACTCGCGAGGTATTGGAAGAACTGGGTGAAATTGGTTTCTGGAAAGTGGCGATGAAACCCGGCAAGCCTTTTGCCTTCGGCTTCCTGCAAGGGACGCCTTTCTTTGGCCTACCGGGCAACCCGGTTTCCGCCCTGGTTACTTTTTATCAGCTGGCCGTGCCCGCCCTGAGCATAATGAAAGGCGACCAGTGGAGTGGTCCACAGACCTTGCAGGCTCAGTTATTAAAACCTCTGAAAAAGAAACCTGGCCGCACCGACTTCCAGCGGGGTGTTTACCGCACTGATGGCAGTGGGGTATTGGTAGTGGAACCTGTTGGTACCCAAGGGAGCCATATTCTTTCCGGCCTGGCTGTTGCTAATTGCTTTATCGTGTTGGCGCGAGAGAGTGGCAGTGTGGAGGCTGGGGAGCAGGTAGTGATTGAGCCTTTGGGCGTGCCGTTGGGGTAGGGGAGGTTCACAAGCGGCAATTACGAGCCTCTGTAAGGTATAATAGACGCACAAAAACGCAATTAATTGCGTCATTTCTAGATAAATACTTTGTCAGCAGCGCTGTTACTGTGAAGGACTTTAAGCATGCCGCCTAAAACAGTTAGCCCATTTCAAATAAGCCTCCAACGCCGTATCATAAAGCGGATTCTTGGTTCGCTGCCTAAGAACGATTTATCAAGAGAGCGTTTTAAAACCTTGGTAAGTAAGTCTTTCCCAGTTGGGGAAGTTGAGGATATGTATTCGGAATCTTCCGATAAGGCATATCTTGTGATATCTATTGACCCGTGTTCCCCTTTAATCCGTGAAGTACCCAAGTCTTTCCCTGGGGCTATCCCTACACTGGCAGCAGCTAAAAAAGAGGCCAGAGCAATTATTCAAAAAGCAATTGCAGAGGCAGAACAGTCCCTTGCAGATGTTCGGCAAGTTGGTATCGAAAAGATAAACCATCTAAAACTATGAAAGAACATATCACTAATTTACAGGAATCCTATAAACTTTCTGAGCAGCAGGTTGAAGATGTCATTAGCCCCTTAGAAGTGGCTGCTCTTTTTGAAGCTGAGCGACTGGTCTGATCGGAGGGCATATGCTTTCATTTTATACTGGTACAGCCCGTGCGACAGTTGATGTTGATTTCATTATTGGTGGGGGACATTTCGATCGGGCTGCAAAAGCAGTTGAAGCGAACTATTCAGAACTTCGGTATAATAATAAGACCTTTCATGTAACTTACGACACTACGCGGAATGTCAAAGATCCAGAGCGAATCGATCTTGTACATGGTACTCAACCACTATTTCGTGAGGTCGTTAGCAATCATAGCGTGACCATAAGGGACGCTGGTCATGTGATTAAGTTGCCATCTTATGAAGCTGCTATGGCTCTAAAATATGGAGCAATAGTTTCTCCAAATAGGGGGGACAAGCGTAATATAGATGCTTACGATTTGGAGAGGCTGGCAAAAGCTAGGAAGACTTCAGATGAGCGAACCCTCAGCAAGCTTGGTAATTTAGTTTTCCCTGGTGGTGGGGATGAGCTAGTCGATGCAATCGCGGATATGAGGCTAGGGAAACCGGTTCGATTATAAATCTAAAGTGGAAGTAGAAAGTTCTGAGGGGGTTCCATTCAGATACCAAAAGTCGATTTTATCTGGCTGCGTCAGATGAATGAACAGGAAAGTTGGAGTTGAATATTCGTGCCAACTTTGCGGGCGATAAGCTAGTTTAATTCGCCTGCCACAGCTAAATCTAAAGGGATTAGAACCCTAAACGGAGATGGATGAGAGTTAACTACTTGTATTGTCAAGTGCTGGTCTTCTAATCCATCAGGCTATCCAAAATGATAGTGGTATAAATTGTTTGTTTTTGCTTGCTAACAAGTGCAATTTGCATCATTTTTTTAGGTAGTGTTCAGAATTCTGTGTCATTTCTTTACCATTAACAAAAAAGAGATGACCCATGACCA
>NZ_JBGMEK010000077.1:0-18720 GCF_041447265.1 Microbulbifer epialgicus | reverse complement strand
GCAAAGCCATTTAAATGGACAAAGCCCGCCGGTCAAATCTTGGCTTCCGTAGAGCGTGCAAAACAATCGTTACAGAATTAACCGCATGGACCACTAGTGGGAGCAACACAAGGATTGAAATGGTGATCATGCACTTCAATAGCTTCATAACGTGTATCCTTATTAAAGACGGTGTTACTAAGAGGGGGGAAGGAAAAAATACACTGCGCTTGAGACCGTATGAGGCATAGATGCCGATTACGAGCTTACAGGGATGTATTCCCAGCGCGTCTCGAGTGCAGTGTATTCCTTCCTTCTGACCCAGTAGTATCTGAGCAGCCTTCTGGTAACTCCACTAGCGCTCCAAGTATGCTGCAGTCGCCATGCCAACTGCTGTGCAGACACCGATGACTGCTTTATGTTTCTCTCTTCTTCCCAGCTCCATTAGAGTGGAGCCGAGATAACGGATTCCTGACATGCCATAGGGGTGACCAAGAGCAATGGCACCGCCGTTGACATTGGTTATTTCCCAGGGGGTATCCAGCTCATCTTGATTATAGAGTGTAGTTACGGCAAAGGCCTCGTGAAGTTCCCATAGGTCGATGTCGGTCATATTCAGGCGGTGTTGCTTCATTAGCTTTTTGACTGCGGGTGCGACAGCGATACTCATTTCCTTTGGTGCAACTGCAGATAGCTGCATGCCGCGGAACAGGCCGAGGATCGGTAGGTTTCTCTGCGCGGCCAATTCCGCATCCATCATTACCACAGCTGCTGCGCCATCAGATAGCTGGGAAGCGTTGCCTGCTGTGATCGTGCCACCTGTGTTCACTGGCTCTAATGCCGTTAAGCCTTCCAAGGTAGTATCAGGGCGGGGTCCTTCATCTTCACTTAAAGTGACGTGTTTATTACTTGTCTCACCGGTTTTCTTGTTTTTCACTGACATTACCGTCTTAAGGGGAACAATTTCCTCGGCAAATTTTCCTTCTTTAAGTGCCGCCGCCACTCGCTTTTGGGAGTCCACTACATACTGATCCTGAGCTTCGCGGCTAATTGAAAATTTATCGGCGACAAAGTCTGCTGTTTGAATCATGGTCCACCAAACGGCGGGGATTTTTTCCTGGAGAGGTTGGTAGACGAAGTTATCCAAGTTTAGGTGGAACTGAACCAGGCTGATGCTTTCAACCCCACCGGCAATGCCAATTTGCATTTCTCCAGCAGCTATGCGGTTTGCTACAACCGAGGCGGCATTCAGACCGGAACCACAATAGCGGTTGATAGTAATACCCGGTGTCTGGGTTCCACAGCCGGCAAAGAGTGCCGCATTGCGCGCGATATTGTGCCCGGTAGCCCCCTCGGGTAAGCCGCAGCCCAGCACCACATCTTCAATCTCGTGTGGGTCCAACTGCGCTCTATCAACGGCTTCCCTTATTACATGAGCCGCCATCGGAATACCGTGGGTCTGATTGAGTGCACCACGTCTTGCTTTGGCGATGGCAGTTCGACAATAGGCGACGACGGCGACATCTTTCATGAGAAGCCTCGGGGTGGTCGGATGAATTGTATTTAAAGTAGATTAGACAATGAAAAGAGGGCAGTTTTGTTATTTATGCTTGCGGGTATCCCACGACTGATCATTCCGTCTAAGTGTGATTACGCGACTATAGACTATCGCATGGATTTTAGTCCTATCCCTTCCCAATCGATTTGGTGGAATTTTGCTCATCCTATTTGCTTGAGATCAGTATTGCGAGCTTTATCACGAGCATTGACAGGAGGCTACTCCACTAGTTGCGATATTGTGTGAATCTAGGGCCAACTTCCAGAGTTAACTTTCCATCAATTAGTGGAAATCCAGCTTAATTGACTATGAGGACTTTTCAATGAAGGGAATAGCGGAGAGAATGCGGGCCCAAATCTAACCAAGCCCGTCCAAGTGTCTGGTATTAGTTGGTAGAGTTTAAGTTTCTTTTAAATTGACTGATATGCAGTTTAAGTAGAAGTATATTTAAAGCTTAATTGAGATATTAAGGCACCTCTATAAATTAATTTTTTGGTGTCCGTCAGTACCGATTCATGGGGTCTTCAGGGTGATAAAATTCAGGAAAGCGCAATTTTTAGAGGTGCCCACTAAATATTCAAAGGGGAATTCATGAATAAAATTTTCACTTTAATCTGTTTGCTGGTTGTTAGTTCAAATGCAGCCTCAGAGCCGACATGGTATCGTGGCGAAATTAATAGGATATGGAGGTATGGCCAAGGAGATTTCATCGTCACTTTTGTCGGAAACACTGGGCTTAGTGATTGCAGGCATAATTACGCTTATTTTACTTCGGCGGACCTTCGCCCTGAAATACTTAAAAGTTCTCTATCGGTGGCGCTGTCGGCGTATCATACAGGTGAGACGGTCGGTATTGTATTTGATAAAGACCTAAATGATGATGCTTGTCATGCGCCAGGCATTGACTTAAGAAAATAAATAATAGATGTAATAGTTCAGGCTTGACTGACAGTTACGAGTTTTCAATATATGCTCAGTCAAGTCGAGGCTGTAGTTTAAATTCTGTAACTGCTCATGCCCCATACGCTATATCGGAGCAACCATGAGCAATAAAGACCTCGAGCAACGACTCAAGGTCCACGTCACAGCGCTGGCGAAGGGTGTTAAATCTGAAGCCGATCTCAGCTTTTGAGGTCAACAGTCACTCCACGTTCCTACTTGATTTCTTCCAGATCGCTAGATGTTTGGAAATTTTAAAAGGTTTAAGCCCGGCAAGAAGCTATGTAAAACATTTTGAAATTTCTACTCATTAAGTTAAGATAAACAAAGCGCCACTTTGGCAGTGTCGAAAAACAAATTCCAGATAGCTAAAAATCTGCGAACGGGATCCTCCCTTTATTTATGGATAAAACACTTCGCATGGCCCCATTACTGATTGCTTTTTGGTCAGGGTGCAAGAGGTTCTCTTCACAATGCCCTTCGTTACGGATATTACCCATCTGCTTTCTTGCGCTAGCTGTTTGTTTGGGATTATCTTCTGAAGAGCTTGATGCCGCAGAAATGACGCTCGTATCGGACTCGCCATTGTCTGCACTGGAGGGTGGGGCAGAGCTTGAGATCCGCGCTTTCTCAGCACTCCCCGAAAAGTTGTTCCAGCCGGGAGATGGTGCCGGGCTTAGCTGGTCAGTGCTTGGAGCGACAACCGTAACCCTTATCAACAATAGCAATGGGACTCGGATTGAAGGGCTGCAGGCCCAGGGGGTTGTGCGAGTAGCCCCCACAACTACTACCACCTACACCTTGTTGGCCAAAGGCCCCTCCGGAAGCAAAACTGCCCAAATACAAGTTACTCTAGCTTCGGAACAACCAAGCAATCTCTGGGAAAGCGGCCCACCAGCAAAGAGCCTGATCAGCCATCTATCCCTTCAGCAGGTCCAGCTACAGCCCGAATCCATCGGAGCTTCACTCACCGCACTGGAAGATAACAGCGTTTATCAGGGCAACTTTGATGGAAACTACTATCACTTTTCTGCCGATGGTGAATTGACCTGGGCACTGGACGATATTGGTGTGGTGATGAGCCAGGCTGCGGTTTCAAATGGCATCGCCTATGTAGGTGCCAATAAGGCTGAAGGCGGGCGAGTTTTTGCCGTAAAAGCGGATAAATCCATTCTTTGGCAGGTACACACAGAGAGTGGTGTGATTGCCAGCCCCATACTGAGTCCCGATCACAGCATGATCTATGCCGTGAGCTATAGTGGCACCATTTACGCCTTGAATATCGCAGATGGCAGTGAACAGTGGCGTTACCAACTGCCCGGGGGAGAAACGGTGAGTACCGCACCGACCCTGAGCGAGGATGGCTCAGTACTTTATATCCACAGTACAAGCCACAAAGTCTTTGCGCTCGTAACCTTGGACCCAATCCCAGATGGGCCGACGATAGCCTTTCCTACACCTGATTCCGAAGCGCTACCAGAGCAGCTGTCACAACCCACTTTACTGTGGCAACGGGATCTGCAGCCATAAATTGTGCCGCGGACAAGGAAACTCTAACCAGTTTTTTTAAATATTATTTCTAAAAAATACCTTCTAATGGCGAATGCCCGATAGAAGGTATTTTTGGCATCAGTGCAACAAATACAAAAAATGAACACAATGACCAGCTTTTCTAGTCCTCTGCTTGGCATACTGAAAACCTTCAGTATCTTGTTGTTGTTATGTATGGGAGCCTACTCACACGCAAATACAATAACGGTGTCGCCAACAAACAGTAAAGATGGCTCCCTGAGTATTAGAGTAGGCACGTACACAACGAGTTGTGGGCCAAATCATACAAACTGCCCGATCTCTTGGTCAGAGGTGCGGGTTTCACTATTGGCTGATGGTGTTTATGAGTCCAAAGGTACTCTTAGCCAGCTGGGAACCCATCTGGGGGGAGGCGTCTATTCGCTACAAGTTACAGAAAAAGGCAGATGGACGTTTTCTCTCATCGGCTACAAAACAATTCTCAGTGAGGAATACCCATGTAACGGTGACCCCTTTTTTTTACCCCCTCCTGCTCCTAGCAACGCCGTTATCAAGTCCGAAACAACTGGGAATATTACACCGGGAAATGGTCCTTTTACACACAATGGTAGATGCTTTTTTGTTTCGGAGACCGAGTCAGAAAGCCTGGACAGTGCAAGTGCTACTGTCTCCAATCCCATAAGCGCCCCCAGTCCTTTTCCTATTACACCTAGTCAGGTGATCGAAGGTGAAAGCTACACCTTGCACTGGGAAAACCCCGACAATGCCAAGACGATCAGCCTCATTGAAAATTCCATCACCTCCCCCCCGCTAGAGCAGTGGACGGGCACACCACTACCAACATCCCATACGCTCTCCAATAAAAAATATGGTAGCTATTCCTATCAGCTCCAGGCCTGTAACAGCCTGGAGTGCAGTCCTCTATCCACGAAGATGACTGTCAAGGTAACTTCCAACCAATCCCCCAGTATTGGCTGGAAAGGTAGCGACAACAGTGGCCATGTCGAGTATGGCCAGGTGAAAACGTTTTATGTTACTGCGGATGATAATGATGGTTCTATTGGAGAGGTCGAATTTTTTTATCAGCCTATCGGTAGTACTACAGAGCAATCCATTGGAAATGCTACAAAAGATACCAGCCAGCAGTGCCAAAATTGCTATCGTCTGAATTGGACTCCGAGTGAAGAAGGTGAATTTGAGGTTTGGGCTGTTGCAACGGATAACCTTGGTGCAAGTAGTTCTCTTTATAATCAGAGTGCCACTATTGAGGTGGATTCGAACAAGTCTCCAATAGGTAGCTTGGTCAATCCACCAAAAACTATTGTGCAATACAATACAGTTACCCTAGAGGCAGAAGCAGAAGATCCTGATGGCCGCGTGGCCTCGGTGGAGTTTTTGCTGAGTGGTGCCGGGATAGGTACAGTCCTTAATTCCAAGTGGCTGGTGATTTCCTCTTTAGACCCAGTGGTGATCTTGCCTCTTGATACAAACGAAAGTGGCGAAAGAAAGCAGTATCAGTTGGTCTGGACACCGGGGGAGGGGGTTTCCGGTGACTTTACTTTATCCGTTAAGGTGACCGATAACGAAGGGCGCTCGAAAATTTCTCTTCCCCAGCCTCTTAGTGTGACCGCAGCCACAATACCTTCTGCGCCGAATGGCTTAACCATTGGCGGAGAGACGCAACCTGGGGTCAACCGCAGCGGTAACTACACCTTACGTTGGAACACGGTGGCGAGCACTACGGAGTATAAGATCGAGCAAAGCAAAGACGGTTCGCCTTTTAGCTTATTTAGAGAAGACATTGAAGATGATGGCTTTTACCTGTCGAACCAATCATCGGGACACTATCGCTATCAGGTCAGAGCCTGCAATCCCCTAGGGTGCAGTGCGCCCAGTGACGAGATTGCCATTACCGTAGATGCCCTGGAGGCTCCCCAGGCGTTATCCGCACGTCCACACCCAGAGTCTGGAAGTTCTAATCCGCAGTTCACTGGCAGTTATACCCTTACCTGGAATCCCTCAAGCAGCCAAGAGGTTATATACCTTCTTCAGGAAAAGTCCGGTGGTGCGGAATCTCAGACCGCCTGGAACCTCATCCAGCAAGGGTCTGAGACCAGCGCTCTTATAGAAAATAAAAACCCTGATGAATATGCCTACCAGGTACTGGCATGTGCCAAAGAAAATCCTCAAGACTGCAGTGAACCGAGTAATCAGGTTCTGGTTTCTGTATTGCCCCCTGTACTGACGGCGGCAAGCCTATCCTGTGGTGAGGGCTGCCTTGCGCTATCCGGCTTGGGGCTGGATCCTGACCTGTCTCTGACATTAACTGGAGTAGCCGATCCAGAGGTACAGCAAACCTTTGCAGCGAGTGCTGGGGCGCTTGAGCATGTTTCCACTACCAGCCTGCGTGTCAGTATTGCGCCGGGCAGTGCACTTTATGACCAGCTGTTTAAACTCGGAGTGCGAGTAAGGGTCACCAACCCCAATGGGGCCATTGCTGGCATCACAGCCTATGGGAACCGTGACACCGAGCTTATTGGTGAAACCAGCTCCTCACCAGCCATCGGTACCAATGGCGTTGTTTATGTTGCTGCCGGCACGCAATTGCACGCCCTAAAACAACAGGATGGCACCAGTGTCAAAGAGTTGGGCTGGCCCTTTACAGCCGATGGTTTTATCCGTGCCACCCCGAGCATAGATAGCACCGATGGCACTATCTACGTGGGCGCATTGGATGAAAACTTCTATGCCATCACGCCTTATGCTCTGGAAAAGTGGCGTCTACCTACCCGAGGCAAAGTGGTCTCTCGAGCGGTGCAGGACGAAAACCGCATACTCTACTTTGGCACCATTATCAGTGAAGCCGGGACCAATGAAGAGGGCAGTGGGACTGGAGACGAAGAGAAAGGCATACTCTATGCCGTCAATGCATCTGCGACCAACCCCTGGGAGCGGGTTAAGTGGACCTACCCCACCAGTGGCGGCATTATTAAAGAACCGGTTTTGGCCGGGGAAAACACCCTGTATTTTTCTACAGCCGAGAATAATCAGATATATGCCCTGACCCGGGATAATGAAGGCCCCGGTAAATTGATCTGGGAAAGTGTCGGCGATCCAGCTCTCTGGGAAGAGATCGGTAATTGGGTCCCAGATCCATCCAGAGAACCGGAATATCTCAGTGTGGCGCGCCTCTATCGCAGCCTGCTACAACCCGAGTTGCCCTTTAGCGGAAAGATTCTGACCTTCTGGACTTATCAGTTGGTCGGCGGCAATACTAACCACAAGGATATTGCCGAAGCCTTTTTAGTCTCCACCAGTGGTCAGGCTAATTTCTCCGAGGTCTTTAAGCACACTGAGCCCCGCGTGCGGGCAGAGGCTTTTGTCGATACCCTCTATCAGAGGTTGTTCCCTGAGCAAGGGCAGCCGAATCTGACCTGGGGTGGGCGCAGCTACAGCCGAGACGAGTTGATTGATACCGCAGAGGGTCTGTCGCTCGCCCATGCTGCCACTTTGTTTGCGCAGTCTGAGGAATACGTTTACGCCACTAATGCCTTGCTCCGCCGCAGCTTCAAATATTTGTATGAACAGGACTACAGCTGGGCGGTTACAAGCTGTGACGATGGCGATGCATACACCCGCGATTGCGATGGAGATGGCCTTCCAGACTGGTGGGAAATTCTCTTCCTCGGCGACACTTCCTACGGCGCTGACGATGACCCCGATAACGATGATGTCACGAATATAGTGGCATTCAACAGCGGTACCAGCCCGTGCGCAAATGGTTGTTACAACGGCGTTGTGGAAACGCCTCCAGAGCCTGCCGCATCGATACTACCGGATTCTACGGCGATGGCCATCTCGGCGGAGACGGGTACATTGCCAGGGCAGTTCCGGGTCAATGAAGCGGGGGCTGCTACCTATTCAATACCTTTGAGCCTGCCTGCGGGCACCGCTGGTGTCGCGCCACAATTGGCTCTCAACTACTCGAGCCAGGGGGGCAATGGCCTGCTCGGGCAGGGTTGGAATCTAAGTGGTCTCTCCAGCGTCACCCGCTGTCGCCAGACTCTGGGGCAGGATGGCCAAAACCGGTCGATTACCTGGGGAAGCGAGGACCGTTTCTGCCTGGATGGCCAGCGCCTGTTACTGGTTAATGGGGGCAGCTATGGCGCCCCAGGTAGTCAGTACCGCACCGAGATCGATAGCTTTACTCTGGTTACTGCCCACGGTGGCAGCGCCGGTAAACCGAGCTACTTTACTGCCGAACGTAAAGACGGTTCTATTAACTATTACGGACAAAACACCAACGGAAATAATGCCCAGCAGTCCCTCGCAGGTTTTGGCACTCTGAGCTGGGTGGTGAGCCGCACGGAAGACAGTGCCGGTAATCCCATCGAGTTTTTCTACGATCAAAGCGGTGGTCACCGTATCCGCGAAATCCGCTACGCCTATGGTGACAGCAGCAGTCCCGCCGCCTCAGTAACATTCGACTATGAAGCGCGCGAAGATGTCATCAGTAGCCATGTTGCCGGTGCAAAAATAACCAATAACCAGCGGTTGCATGCCATAACCACGCATGGGGTGCAAAGCGCGCTGCTGCGACGCTATGAACTGGACTACCTCATAACCGATTACGAAGAGGATGTGCTGAGCCGTATTGAGCGCATACGCGAGTGTGTGGGCAGTGTGTGCCACCCCGACACCGTGTTTGAATGGCGCCTGCCAGCCATCTTCTTCACTACCGATTCTGCCAGCGCAGTAAAACTGAACGATCAGGAAGACCGCACTGTTTCACCAAGACCTGCGGACATCAACGGCGATGGACGTATGGATATTGTCTGGCTCGAGGTGGACTGGGACCAGGTGGATGGCAAGCCTAAAATCCGCGATCAATACCTCAAATATGTGCTGGCGACAGAACAGGGTTTTGGTCCCGAACAGCAGGCGGGCCACTACGGTGGCAGTTCGCTCAGCCCTTATCGCTGGGAGGTATTTGACTACAACGCCGATGGTCGTGCCGATGTAGCACTTTTCCGTCGATCAGGGGCAGATGGCGGTATCTGGAAGCTGCACCAGTCGGTTTATAGCAACGGTGCCTGGCGTCTTTCGACATCACCCATAGAGCTTTCCCTGGACAAAAACACCCGTTTTGTGGACATCAATGGTGACGGTTTGGCAGATGCTGTGACCTCGTCTGGCTACAAGCTGTTACAGCCCTCTGGAGCATCCACTGACTCCGCCAACTTCTATCACTTTGGTGCCTTGCAATCCTGGCAAATGCCCACGCCAGCCCCCTTTAACCCACCGTCCTGGGACGACAAGACGCTAGAAACTTATCTGAACCCGGATGTGATCGGGGATTTTGATGGGGATGGTCAGGTCGATTTGATTTTGATGCAGACTCTGATGCGGTGGGACAAGGGTGATATGGAGTCCCAGTGGACCCGCGCCCATGTTGTCAAGGTGCAAGGCAATCAGTTGGTTCTCGGCCAACAGGTAATGGATTCTCCGGATGGCACAGAGCAAACCTGGGGCTTTAAGGGTGGCAGTGATGAAACGGGTGCAACGTCTCTGCAGCGTCATCCTTACCTGCACCGCAAGCTGCGGGCCGTCGATATCAATAGCGATGGGTTAGTGGATCTGGTTCAAGAAGATACCACGGGCAACACCCCTTATTCCTACCGGCTCAACACCGGGGCCGGCTTCGCCACTCCAGTCAGCTTGGGCAGCTTCCCCAAAGACGCCCAGCCGAGCTGGTTGGACTATGAGGGAGATGGGGATCTCGACCTGGTTTGGCGAAGAGAGCAGGGCGACCAGGAAGAACTGCGCCTGCGCCGCTGGCAGAGCGACCAGCAGAGCTACAGCGCAGAAGAGAACTTCCGCAATGCGCGCAAAGATGGCCTGGATATGTTCCTGGATATGAACGGCGATGGTTCTACCGACTGGGTGGAGTTCGCTGGCGATTATCTGCGTATTTATCACTCGCCAGACCGCAAGGTGGCCCCCAACGTGATTGAGAAAATCACCAATGGTCTGGGAGCGCAAACCCATATCACATTCGGCTCAAGCGTTACCTCTGGCCACTATGCGCGCCTGGATATTGGCGCTGTGCTCGAGTCCCACTGTGGAAGTGGAAATACCGATGCCATTGAGGACTGGTGTACCCAGTACGGGGTCAACACCACTAGCGATTTTTACCACGCGCTCAATAGCGACTGGCAGGGGCAGCACACCCTCGGCAAAACCAGCTCAGTACTGGAAATGCCCGGTACCCAGTTTTTGGTCACTCAAGTCGATAGCAGTGCCCCCGCAACCAATGCCGCCACTGCAGGACAGGTGGATTCGGAGGCCACCAGCACCATCCGCTATATGTACGGTGGCGCGCGCCTTCAGGCCGGTGGTCGCGGACTCTTGGGCTTTGAAAGCCTGCGCACCATCGACGAGCAAAGTGGTATCAAAACCACCACCCACTACCGCCAGGATTTCCCCTTCCGCGGTTATCCACTGCGCACAGAAACCCGCACACCCCAGGGTTACTTGTTGAGTGAATCCGACAACACCTGGACACTACAAGGTTGGCAATCCAGCTTCCCGGCAACAGCCCTCAACGGCACAATCAAACTGGGACCACTTAAGCCGGTTCTCACCACCAGTGTCGAAAAGTCCTACGACTTCGTTAACGATGGCCAAGCTCAGGGCGCGCAGCTGAAAACCGTCACCACCTCCACCGAGCAGGATACTGATGGTAACGTCATTCGTGTTCTCGCGGTCACCGAAACGCCTGACGGGGACCGCTTCAGCACCGAGACCGTCAATGACTATGGCAGTGGAGCAGTCAGTTTCCAGAATCCACAACACAGCTTTAATAGCTATCGCCAACTCGGACGTTTGCTCAATACCACTGTCACCCACAGCCGTAGCGAAGGGGGCCAGCACCACGAGGCCGTGCGTAAAAGTGCCTTCACCTACTACGACAGCGGTAATCAGGCAGGGCTTCTCAAACAGGAAATCCTGGAGCCCGGCGATTCTCTGCAACTGACCACCCGTTACGAATACGATGACTTTGGTAATAAAACCCTTGCCGAGCAATCTGCCGCTAACGAAGAACCGCGCACTCAGCGCTGGGTATATAACTCTAATGGACGTTTTGTAGATGAAGAGGTAAACGGCTATAACCAGACACTCAGTCGGGTACTGCAACGCAATAGTGCCGGTCACCCCACTGAGGTTGAGGATATCGCCGGTGTGGTCAGCCAGATCACCTACGATGTCTTTAATCGCCAGGTGCACAGCTACAGCAGTACAGGTGCACAGAGCAGCAGCCTTCTGGCCCCAGCCGGCGCCCAGTGCCCCAGTGGTGCCAGCACCCAGCAGCGCGTATACAGCGGTGGTGGCGGCGAAACCCTAACCTGTTACGACCTCATCGCCCGGGAAGTGCGCAAAGCCACCCGCGCTTTCGATGGCGGTTGGAATTATGTCGATATTGAATACGACAATGTGGGCCGGGTAAAACACCAGTCAGAACCCTACAAAGCTGGCGCTACTGCCTACTGGACAACCCACGACTATGACCGTCTTGGTCGCGTGATAGGAACCGACCTGCCGGGGATCAGTAACAGCAGAGGTACTCGCTGGGATCTCACTCTGGAATACCAAGGCACCACCACCACTGCCATCAATCCCAAGGGACAGCGCAAGGTAGAAATCAGCAATGTGGTTGGGGAAAAAGTACGGGCTCAGGACAACGCCAATAATACCCTCGAATTTACCCACGACGCCGAGGGCCAGCTGCTGCAAGTGATCAATAAAGGGAACGGCAGCCGCAACCTGATCACCCGCATGACCTACGACCTGCTCGGCCGCAAAGACAGCATGTCCGACCCAGACAAAGGGGACTGGGAGTATGTCTACAACGGCTACGGAGAACTGAAACAGCAAACCGATGCTAAGGGTCAGCGAGTCGAGAATACCTATGACATTCTCGGCCGCCTGACCGAGCGTCGAGATTTTGACACCAGTAAAGCCGTAAATACCACGAAGTGGTTTTACAACAACGACCAGAGCACTGGAGAAAATGGCGTACCTCCGGCAGCACTGATCCGAGTGGAGGCATTCGATCCCAGCAATAGCTCAGACAGCTACGCCAAACTGTATAGCTATGATCACTATGGCCGTCCCAGTGAAACCATTACCAGCTTCTCTCTGGAAGGGGGCGACGACCACTATGAAAAAACCAACTACGACCAGTTCTCGCGGCCGTTCCAAGTCTTTGATGCCGGTGGCGACGGTAGCTGGAAAAGCAGTGCCATCCGCCACCATTACAACCAATACGGCTATCTCGCCCAGGTTGTAGACGCCGAGCTGCGCAACCTCGCCACCGCCGAACAGTTTTATACTGTCGTCAAAATGGATGCCCGTGGCAATGTGACCGAGCACCTGAGTGGCAATGGCATTACCACCATCAAAGACTACCATCCCGCAACTGGCCTTCTGCGGGGTCAGACAGCCAGTGTGCTGGGTGTTGGCGACCTCCAGCATCTCAGTTACGACTGGGATGACGTCGGCAACCTCGAAAACCGCGTGGAACAAAGTGGAGGGAAAAACCTGCGCGAAGACTTCCTCTATGACGAACTAAACCGTCTCACCAGCGCCCAGGTGGCAGGCCGTGAAGCGCAGACCCTGCGCTACGATGACCTGGGCAATATCACCTTCAAATCCGATGTGGGTGAATACCGTTACGGTAGCCAGTGTGATCAAGGCTTCGGCCCCCACGCCGTCTGTGAAACCTCCGATGGTGTGCGCTATCAATACGATGCCAATGGCAATATGACCGAGGATTCCAGCGGCAGAAGGCTGAAATACACCACCTTTGACAAACCTACTGAAATCACAAAGGACGGACACAAGACCGAGTTTAAATACGGCCCGGACCGCATGCGCTACCTCCGTATCGATACAGACAAGAGCGGCAAGGTTACCGAGACTCGCAGCATCGGCAATGTCGAGAAAATAACCAAAGACGGTATTACCGAGATCAAGCGTTATCTCCCCGGCGGAGCCCTGATCAGTCTGACAGCCAGCGATGGGGATAGTGAGGGTCAATACCGTAATCGCAGCACCCAGTATCTGCACAAAGACCATCTGGGCTCACTGGATGTGATTACTGGCAGCAAAGGTGAGATTGCCAATGATGGCAAGGCTGTTTACAGCTTCGATGCCTGGGGACAACGCCGCAACGCGCAGAGCTGGGAAGCCCTGCTCAGCGCAGAGTTAAGCACCTTTGACTCCAGTATCACCACCCGCGGTTATACCGGCCACGAAATGCTGGATCAGGTGGGGCTCATTCATATGAATGGGCGGATTTATGATCCCCGCCTGGCCAGGTTCCTGCAAGCGGATCCTATTGTGCAAGCACCAAGCAATGTACAGAGCTACAACCGGTATAGCTATGGGCAAAACAACCCTTTAAATGGCACTGACCCCAGTGGCTTTATCTTTGGCGCCTTAATGGATGCGGCCATTTACAGGATACTGCCTGAGCAATTGCATCCAATGATCAATGCCATTGCGACTACAGTTGCAGCTGTAACTTGCGGGCCTTGTGCTATTGCTGTATCTGCTTACACCAGTGCACAGTCTACTTATGCTACAACAGGTGATTTTGGTGCGGCCCTTAAATCCGGTGCTTACGCTGCCATCTCTTCTGCGGCATTTTATGGGGTGGGTCAGGCATTTTCCGGCAGTCATTATGCAGTGCAGGTGGCTGCTCATGCTGTTACAGGCGGTATTTTATCTGAACTGCAAGGCGGTAAGTTTGGCCATGGTTTTGTGTCTGCAGGTCTGGCTAAAGGTGCCAGCCTTGGGGCTCTAGAGGCTGGACTAGGTATAGAAGGACAGTTCCTGGCTGCAGTGGTAGTCGGTAGTACCGCCAGTGAGATTACCGGTGGTAAGTTTGCCAATGGGGCGGCTTATGCGGCTTTCATGTTTGCGATCGGATCGGCGGTTGGTAGCTCCCAAGATCTGAGAGGAGATGGAAGCCCAGATGATGCTACCAAGCTATTTAATGTTGAAGACAGGGGGTGGGGTTTAACAGTCGAAGATGGAGTTTTGACCGGGGAAATCACCTATGGTTGTGCAAATAATCCAATAGCGTGTCATGAGGCAGCCAGCCAATTAATGACCGTTAATGAGAGCGAAAAGGTAAACATTGCATTTAAGTGGGTGAAGAGTGGAGCAGATATCACCTTTGAAACAATGGGACATATTGCAGTTGATGTGGGCGGAAACCGTACCCTTGCTCAACATGTAACATTAAAAAATCGGTGGTTGGGATTTGGTGGCCCAAGGTCAAAAATTCAAGTTCTTCAGGGGTTTTCAGGTGAGCAACGCGTTATTTTGCATGAATTTGGTCATGCAATCGGAGCTCCCCATCAATTCAATAGCACGAATAGCATTATGAGCTATTCAAGAACTCCTCGCTCTAATTTTTCATCTTCCGAGGTGAATCAGATTATTAAAGCGTATAGGTAGCTTATGGCTAGGTTGATATTGTTTATTGTTCTTTATGCCGTTTGCGTGGGTTGCATTGGCTCTGTAGCCGTTTCTGAATGCCGTTTGGAATTAGTTGATGAGGAACTGCTAGAGAAAAATTCTCTTAGCTCTGAGTGGGCATCAGAAATTTTTCAGCTGGAATTTTGTGTTGCGTCTGGAAAAGAGCGAGTTATAGCGGGTCTTTCTAGCCCTAAGAAAGTTGGCGATGGTTTTTATTGGTTAGAAATCTTCTCGCCAAACCTCCTAAAGGATAGCCCAGGCAAGGATGCTGGAGAGGTGTATTACAGGCTGTTTGAATGCAGCAATAACTGCGAGGGTGGGTATACAGGTCAATTTTATATTCTTCTCAGGTCAGCTTCTGCTATATACGAAACTCAGAGGGAAGAGATTTTGGATTTGATTGGGTGCGTGTCTAACTCTGAATGTCTGAAAAATATCTTTGATGAAATTGGGTTTCTTAGAGAAATGATTCACGGGTGGCGCGGGAATATTAAGAAAATACTGACTGCCAGTGAGTTGAAGGTTGTTGGGATTGATCTGGTTGCGCCTGGTGAAAAAGGTGTGGAGGTTCAGATTTCAACAGATGTGGGAGCTTGGAACCTTGTGTTTGAAAGACAAGCTTTGCCTAAGAAGAGGCTTTTAGAACTGAATATTGTGCAGTATTAAATTCAGGACACCTATAAATTGAGGGGGAAGGTGCTAGCTGAGGCGCAGATGCCATCTTGGCGGTTGTTTCTACTTGGATTGATACTAAGACATATTGAAAGGGTCAAGAATTAGATTTTGGATTCGAAAATTGGGGTTTTCGGTAAAAACCAAGAGGAATGCAGGTAGCTAGGAAGGGGGGACAGAATCAGCGGGGCGTGGCAGAAAGGAAATGCCGGCAATCCCAATGCCGTGTACCCAGCGTTTATTAAGCCGGGTACAGTCTTGTTGCCCTGCTTGCACTGATCCCATCAAGCTTTTAAAGCGGCTTTCAAAATTTCGGTTGAGATAGAGCCAGTGTTTGGGTGAAATACCCAGCCGCTCGAGGATAGGAGGTGTGTTTTCGGTAATACACCCTCGCTTCCTGGGGTCAAAGTGTCGACCGCTCCAATCCACTAACTCCAGATAGTGATCCAGCTGAAAGGGCAACCCTTTTGGCATATTCAGTAGTCCGCCTCCTGTTCCTTTTTAATACGCCTATAAATCTCTTCACGGTGAACAGGCAGGGATTTAGGGGCGTTTATTCCTATCTTTACTTGATTCCCCTTAACCTCCAACACTGTGACCGAGACATTTGCTCCAATCCTTAAGTTTTCTCCAGTGCGGCGCTTTAAAATCAACATGTTCACTTCCTATTGATACTTAAACAAGGGGTGGTCTTTCTGCGGTGGGAAAGATTGGGAAGTAACGTCTGAAGGAAATGAGAGGAGGTGCACGAGAACGGTAGGCGTAGAAGAAGAAAAGGCGGGCGCAACGCTCCCAGAGCTTGAGGATACACTCCAAGCTGCTGAATCTACTTGACTTTATTGAAGACGAGCGGGTTTCTAGCGTATTATCCACTGAGCCACTTTGATAGGTTAGTTATCAATTTGGTTAGCTGGCCCCTGGTGTGTCCGCACCTTGGGTCAGCGCCTTTTACTTACTCTTATGTCACGCTACCGTTCTCCTTTGAGGGATGGGTTTTTAGAAAGCTCTTGTGTTTCTTGATCTTTCGGTCACCAGCCTATACAGGCTTACTCAATTACGGCCAAAATATCGATAAATATCTGTCAATTCTACGCAGCTTTGACATTAAAACAAACTGAATAAAATCCAATAAGATAATTTCCGCGCCTATATTTGATGCGCTGCCGTTTAGAATAAATTCTATTTCCCTCTAAAAATTGCAGGCTAAATGATTCATTTCCCTAACTCCCAGGCTTGAGCTCAATAAAGAAAATATCAGTAATACTGCGGTTTGGAGCTGTTTTTTTATATCGATAGAAAGCGCTTGATTGGCTTTGGAGATACGGTCTTCTGAGTGATAACACGCTTAAAATTTATGAGCATACTCTTCAAGGAGGTATCTCAAATCTAATAATTTTGATCGATTTTCCTGGAGTTTTATAAGAAAACTATTTGTTTTCTCCGCGGATTAAAGTGCTTGTTTCCTTTCTGGGAATGCCTGTCAGTGTCGTATAGCTTTTTTAGTGACTGCTACAGGTTTAGTGTTTGTTAGTGATTTTCAAGCATGGTCAAACAAGATGACATTAATGTCTTTTGATCATTTTTATCTTCAATAATCTGTTTGCCCGGACTTTGTAGGCCGTCAAATCTTCTTTGTTGGTACGTTCTTCTATAGAATCCGCCCCCTTTCACATTTTGGAACTCATAACTAACAGGAAGTGGGGATTATGACTGTCTCTCGTCGTACGTTTGTCCAAGCTATGGGGCTTGCACTGTTAACACCGTTTACCGTTCGCTCTTTGGCTGCCAGCAACAGCGAAACCTATGCGCGCTTTAATCTTGGTAGTAGCCCATTCAATTCTGAAATTGATAATGACGGCCTTGTCTTTGATCTATCCGTTGCCTCTGGAGATCCTAGCCAAACTGGTGTTGTACTTTGGACTCATATCAATCCGGCAGCGTATGTATCTGGCCAAACTCTCTATATCGACGTGGCATTAGATGAAGGGTTTACCCAGCCGATTCTAAGTGCTGAGGTCAGTGCCGATGATATCACCGCCGATCGTGATTATACGGTAAATATTGACCTGGAAGGTTACTTATCACCCAACCAGCGATACTACTACCGCTTTAAGTACGGCAACCTTTGCAGCCGTACTGGTCGTTGCCACACGTTGCCAACTGGCAGCCTGGAAAGTATCAAGATGGCAGTGGTGACCTGTCAGGATTACACCACCGGTTATTACAACGCCTACAACCACCTGGCGGATGAGGATGTCCACTGCGTGTTGCACCTGGGTGACTTTATCTATGAGTATGCGGAGTATGAAGGCTTCGAAGATTCTATTGTTCACTCCTTAGCCTTGCCTTCCGGTGGATCAGTGGCGATGAACCTGGAAGATTACCGCCATATCTATAAGGAATACCGTAAAGACAAGAACCTGCAGCGCGCAATGGAAATGCACTCGTTCATCATCACCTGGGATGATCACGAAACTGCGGACAATGCCTACTGGGACTACGACCGCGATACCCTGGGCGTACCATCTCACCCATACCAAACCGGGAATAATAACCCGGACCAGTTGCGCCAACTTCGCCGCGATGCCCAGCAGGCCTGGATTGAGTATGTCCCTGCGCGGGTAAAAGTGAATGAGGCAGCCAGCCACGCTTTTGATTACCTGCAGATTTATCGCTCTTTCCAGTTTGGTGATCTGGTCGATCTCTATATGACCGACAGCCGTACTTACCGAACCAAGGAGCCTTGTAAAGATGGCACCGCCTGGGAAAACTACTGGTGCACCGACTATGAAAATGAATCTCAAACCATGCTTGGAAAGACACAGCGCGATTGGCTTATAGATGGCATTGTGAATTCAAATGCACGCTGGAAAGTATGGGGCAATCAGACTTTGCTGGCACAATTGGCGGGAACAGCCCTGGGCCGTCCGCTGGTTTATGCCAACTATGATGCTTGGGATGGCTATCAGTGGGAGCGTGAGAAAATTCTCTCCACTGTTAAAGACAGCAGTATTGATAACTTTGTTGTGCTAACTGGTGATCTGCATTCCAGTATTACCTCTTACTTAAAAGTGAATTTCAACAATATCAATAATTGGAATTACGATAACCTGGTGGGTGTAGAATTGATGACTCCCTCCATTTCTTCTCCAAACATGAATGATACGGTAGAGAAGGGTATCGATGTAGGCAGTGTTTTTACTTCGCTGCTAAACGGCGGAGTGCAGCTAAACAACCCGCATATCAAGGACTTTGTCAGTAACATCTATGGATATGCGGTAATTGAGTTCAACCACAGTGAGCTGAATTGGACTGTTTATGACATTGATAAAAAGTCTGACAACCCGGCTGCCACAAAGAAAATTTACAAAGAGTTCAATTATGAGCCTGTGGGAATGTGGTTGACTGAAAAGTAACTCTTTCTATCTAAACTAGAGTTTAGAGTTTCATGGGTCAAAAAACGGACAAAAACTAGCTTGACATAGAGGCGAAGA
>NZ_JBGMEK010000076.1:0-18767 GCF_041447265.1 Microbulbifer epialgicus | reverse complement strand
CTTGTGTTTGATGATGCGATCATTAGTATGGATCATGGGGTTTATCCTTGGTTTTGCTTTTAGATTTAGGCACCTTCATCAAAACTGGTAAACCCCTCTTTTTCAAGAGGATGTGTCAGATTTGGTCTGAACTAATCCATTTAATAGGAAGGGCGCTAATGGCGACCTTCCTAATTTCTACTTAGCTTTTGCTCTTTCGCTAACGATCCAATCCTCCACTAAACTCTCCAATACATCTAGTGATACTGGACCATTGGCTAGAATTGTGTCATGAAACACACGTAGATCAAATTGGTCGCCTAATTCGGATTTTGCTTTTTCACGTAATTCTAATATTTTCAGCATACCGATCTTATAGGCGGTAGCTTGTCCAGGTAGCACGATATAGCGTTCTACTTCTTTGACTATATTCCCTTTGGGATGTGGTGTGTTTTCCTCAAGGTATTTGATTGCTTGTTCACGGGTCCACTTCTTGGCATGGATACCTGTGTCGACTACCAGACGGCCTGCACGCCATAACTCCATTGTCAGACGGCCGAAGTCGGAGTAAGGGTCTTCATAGAGCCCCATTTCTTTTGGTACCAGCTCTGAATAGAGTCCCCAGCCCTCTGTATAAGCGGTGTAGTGACCGTGCGCACGGAACTTTGGGATACCTGGAATCTCTTGGGCGATAGACGTTTGCATATGGTGTCCTGGTATACCCTCATGGTAAGCCAATGCTTCGATCTGATAAATGGGCATATCATTCATGTTATAAAGATTAGAGTAGTAAATACCCGGGCGAGAGCCATCTGGAGCTGCATTTTGATAGAAAGCTATAGTGGTGGACTTCTCGCGGAAGGGCTCTACAGCCCTTACATCCAATTCAGCCTTGGGTTTGGTAATGAATAGCTCGTCCAAGCGGCCATTCATATTCTCAATTATAGCGGAGGCTCTTTTCAGGTATTCCGCTTTTCCTTCCTTGGTCGTTGGATAATAGAATTGTTTATCCGTACGTATAAACTCAAAGAACTCCCTAAGGCCACCTTTGAAGTTCACCTCATGTGTGATTTTTCGCATTTCACTGTGAATACGTTCAATTTCACTGAGGCCGATTTGATGGATTTCATCGGCCGACAAGTTTGTAGAGGTATAAAAAGATAGGAGAGATTTATAGAAATTTTCACCATCGGCCAATTTCCAGACCCCATCGTCGGATGTAGATTTTTTCTCGAGATCTTGTAAGAAGCTGATTAGTTTTTTGTAAGCTGGTTCGACACTTTCCTTGAGAGCTATACTCGACTTTTCAATAAGTGTTTTTCTCTGCTTCTCGGTAATTTCCAGTTTTTCTACTTTGCTTTTAAAGTCGGCAAATAGAGGGCTGTCTTTTTTGCCATTAAAAGGTATGCCATTAATTAGATTCTGGGAATCACTGATTAGGTAGGGGAGTACAAACTTGGGTACAATGGTGCCGATTTTTGCACTTGCTTTCAGATTTTCTTCCACCTGGGTAAAGTACTTGGGTATTCTATTCAGGCGAGCGATATACGCTTCCGCATCACTCACGCTGTCAATGCGATGCATACTAATCAAAAGGGATGCCGCATTAGTATGGGTAGCAAATACCTGGTTGAGAGGATAGCCGTGATGGCGCCACTTGTAGTTATTGATATCTTGTTGCCAGTCGCGTTTTGCTAGGCGTAGGTTCAGACGGGTGGTGTCGTCTAAGGTGCTGGAATCAATTTTGTTCAGTTCGGCTAGTTGACGCTTTTTGATTTTCTGTGTTTCTTTGGCAAACTCGGGCGAGAGGTCATTCCATTGATCATAGTCTTCTTTTTTGCCCAGTCTGGTTTTGAGCTCCGGAGTTCGTTCAAGGTTTTCCTGAAAAAACTCTTCAAATAGCTGGTTGGTTCGTTTAATGGCCTCTAGGCTTACTTCGTTTGAATTGGTAACAGTAGCCTGACTGATGTTGCTTTCTGCAGGAGCAGCCACTTTTTGTCCATTCGTATTATTTGCCCCATTGTCACAACCAGCGATAACCAGTGAGTTTATTGCCGCTGCAATTAGAGTTATTTTTAGCTTCACGGGTATATTCCTTATATTTGAGTAGTTGCAGCTTTTTTATCATTCTTTTATGTCTTTTAGGATTGTTTTTGCAGGCGCTATGTACCAAGTAAGATTTACGCAGCTTGTCAGAAAGTGCTGGGACGACTTGAATCGGTTATAGCGAGGGATGACCTTGATGATGGGAAAAGTTTATGGGTGCTACTGTGAAAAGAGGATTTTGGAATTGAATTATTTGGCCCATATCAGCTAGGCAGCGAATGTCTGTATGCGCGAGTATGTGATGCAATCAAGATTGAGAAGGGTTCATTGGCCCCTTAACAAAAAACCCGGAGTCTCAGCTAAAGACTCCGGGTTTCTTCTTATGTCAGTATCAGAACAGACTTAACGGCCTCGTAGTATGCCTGCTAAGTCAGTTTTACCAGTTACTGCTTTTCTTTCACACTGGATACCCATTCGGCTACCAGCTCTTCTAGAACATCCAATGGCACCGCACCATTAGCTAGAATAGTGTCGTGGAAACCGCGTACATCGAACTTGTTACCCAGTTCAGCTTTGGCTTTCTCGCGCAGCTCAACAATCTTCAGCATACCGATTTTGTAAGCGGTTGCCTGGCCTGGCATGACGATATAGCGCTCAATAGCTTTAACCACATCACCTTTGGGGTTGGGGGTATTTTCTACCAGGTAATTGATCGCTTCTTCGCGGGTCCACTTCTTGGCATGGAGACCGGTATCTACAACCAGGCGGCCCGCACGCCACAGTTCCATCGCGAGGCGGCCAAAATCAGAGTAGGGATCTTCATAGAAGCCGAGTTCTTTTGGTACTAGCTCGGAGTAGAGACCCCAGCCCTCGGTGTAGGCGGTGTAGCCGCCGTATTTGCGGAATTTCGGAATATCCTGAAGTTCCTGGGCGATGGAAAGCTGCATATGATGGCCAGGTATGCCCTCGTGATAAGCCAGTGCTTCCATTTGATAGGTGGGCATATCTTCCATTTTGTATAGGTTGGCGTAGTAGATACCCGGTCGTGAGCCGTCTGGAGCTGGACGCTGGTAGAAGGCTTTGCCAGCGGATTTCTCACGGAAAGGCTCTACAGCTCTTACATCCAGGTCAGCCTTGGGCTTAGTGATAAACAGCTCGTCTAGGCGGCCTTTCATAGTATCGATAATAGCGGTGGCTTTTTCCAAGTATTCCGCTTTACCTTCTTCAGTTGTGGGGTAGTAGAACTGCTTGTCGGTGCGCATGAATTCGAAGAATTCCTGCAGGTTACCTTCGAAGCCTACTTTGCGCATAATCTCACGCATTTCATCGTGGATTCGCGCTACTTCCTTGAGGCCAGTTTGGTGAATCTCGTCGGCGCTCATGTCGGTGGTAGTGTACACTCCCAGGCGGAATTTGTAGAAGTCTTCACCGTCAGCCAGTTTCCAGGCACCGTCGTCGGTGGTGGCTTTTTTCTCAAGTTCCTGTAGGTAGCTGATTAGTTTTTCGTAAGCCGGGCCTGCACTCTCTTTCAATGCGGTGCTGGCTTTGTCGATCAGGTTTTTTTTCTGCTCATCGGTAATTTCCAGCTTTTCCACTTTGCCTTTGAAATCAGCAAATAGTGGGCTGTCTTTTTCATTGTCAAAAGGTGCACCGCTGATCAGGTTCTTTGAATCGCTGATCACGTAAGGAAATACGAATTTTGGCACAATGGTGCCGGCCTTGGCATTTTCCTTCAGGTTCTCTTCCAGTTGGGCAAAATACTGAGGCAGACCGTTCAGGCGGGCGATGTAGGCCTCAGCATCACTGACATCGTCGATACGGTGCTGGCTGATCAACAAGGAGGCCGCACTCGTGTGGGTAGCGTACATTTGGTTGACGGGATAGCCGTGGTTGCGCCACTTGTAGCCCTCAATGTCCTGCTCCAGATTGCGCTTGGCGAGACGCAGGCTCAAGCGGGTGTCATCGTCCAGGGTGCTGGAGTCGATTTTGTTCAGCTCGGCGAGTTGACGCTTATCGATTTCCAGGGTTTCTTTCTCAAATTCCGGGGAGAGGTCATTCCACTTATCGTAGTCCTCTTTTTTACCCAGGAAGGTTTTGAATTCTGGGCTGCGGGACAAATGCTCCTGGAAGAAGTCCTCGAACATCTGGTTAACCTGCTTAATGGCTTCCTGGCTAACCTTGGCAGTGCTGTCTTGGGAGGCTTTGCTTTCCGCAGTAGGAGTGGCGGCCACACTTGTTTCCGCCGTATTTGGGGCGCTGCGGTCACAGCCGCTGATAACAAGTGCGCTAATGGCGGCTGCGATCAGGGTTGGTTTCAACTTCATGAGTAGTTTCCCAGTGTTCGGATATTCGTTGCTACTTTGTGCCACTCAAGTGGCATTCTCTAGGTTTTCATTGCTGCAGAGAATGCCTGTTGCACAGAATCCGCAGCGCAGTTCAGTAGGTATTGTGCGCACTTGTGTGGCTTTTGGCCAGAGGTAGTATTCCTTTGACTAATAGGTTGTTACTGGGGTGCCGCTAAACTTGGCCAGAAGGAATGCTGGGATGCTCAAAGGGCAGTGGTCAAAAGAGTTGACCACCGCGAGGAAATTTCCGGAAAGTGATTAAGGCAGTGACCGAGACTGCCCCGGCTTTTGTGTTGCCATTACGGCGGAAGCCTAAGCCCCAATCATTGTAAAAAGGCGACTACAGCGCTATGCCCTTAAAAAGAAAACGCCAGTCAGCTAACTTAACTGACTGGCGTTAGGCGCGGGGCTCGCTTTTATGGTCGTTTCGCAATTAAGCGAAGTTCTGGTTTACGAATTCCCAGTTCACTAGCTTCCAGAAGGCTTCCATGTACTTAGGGCGCAGGTTGCGGTAATCGATATAGTAAGCGTGCTCCCATACATCGCAGGTCAGCAGGGGAGTGACACCCTCTTCAGTCAGTGGGGTAGCTGCGTTGGAGGTGTTTACGATAGCGACTGAGCCGTCAGCCTTTTTTACGAGCCAAGTCCAGCCGGAGCCGAAGTTATTCACTGCACTGGTGGTGAACTCTTCTTTGAACTTGTCAAAGCTGCCGAAAGCGGCGTTGATTGCTTCGGCAATTGCGCCAGTAGCTTCGCCACCGCCATTGGGGCTCAGGCAGTTCCAGTAGAAAGTGTGATTCCACACCTGGGCTGCATTATTGAACACTCCACCAGAAGAGGACTTGATTACTTCTTCCAGGGGTTTGTCTGCATCAGCAGTGCCTTCCAGCAGGCCGTTCAGCTTGTCTACATAAGTTTTGTGGTGTTTGCCGTAATGGTACTCCAGGGTCTCTTCGGAGATATGTGGGGCCAGGGCATTCATCGCATAGGGGAGTTCGGGCAATTCGAAAGCCATGGTGTCTTCCTTCCTTTGTTTTGGGGTTATTGGTGAGAGCATTCTACACGCGCCGTATGCCAGAATTAAGCCGACGCAATGGAATAGGGGAATTTGGGACGATTTCCCAGAACTCAAGGGGGCAGAGAGTATTGATATCAGTGTGCGACTGTCGTCTATTCTTACCAGTGACCGATTACTTTTTCGTCAATTTTTGGTATAAATGCCGCAGAATTCGACGAATCTGTCTCGGTTTTATTGTCCCATAGTATTGGAACCCCTGCTGCTGGCCGGGCAATGCCAAACCGACCAGCATTGATCCTACAAGACAAAGTTACCGGGTGTATTGATAGATGCAACGCAGAGAGCCCACACTGGACGGCAGTGCCGCCATTGAACCAACACTGGCCCCCAGGTCACGGGAGCCGCGGGAGCCGACAGCTGAACCGCAGGTAATTGTTGAGGAGCGCCGCGGCGGTTTCTCTTTCCTCGGTCTGTGTGCGCTGGTCCTAGCCATGGGCGGACTAGCCGCTTCCGGCTTTCTCTACCAGCAGTGGCAGGAAGGCCGCACCCAGTTGGTCGATGCCGAAGCCCGCATCGCCGATGCGGAAAACCGCATTGCCGAGCTGGAGAAACGCTTTAATCTCTCCGATGAGGAGTCCACTGCTTCAGTAGAAGTCCTGAGCGCCAAGGCCAAGGAGAACTCCGCAGAGATCCGCAAGCTCTGGGGGGTCGCCTACGATACTAATCGCAAGAGTATTGCCGCGAATAAGACAGCCGCTGCCGCTAACAAAAAGCAGGTCGCCGCGCTGAGTACCAAGCTGAATGGCCTGGATGCCAGCGTGAAGAAAATTGCCTCCGTGGAAACTGCCTTGGCGGAACTACGCAAAGGTAATATCGAAAGTAAGCGTGAAATGACCGACAAGCTGGCACGCCTTGAGCGCCAGTTGGCCTCTGTGCGCAGTGACCTAACCATGCGTGTCGGTGCAAATGAAGAGGCGGTGGAGTCCATTGATGCGTACCGCCGCTCGGTGAATAAAGATCTGGTGCAGCTGCGGGATGCTATTCGATCCCTGCAATCCAGCGAGCCTACCGCTTCATCCATGTAAGTGTGGCGAAACTCCAAAAAGGGCGAACCATGCGTTCGCCCTTTTTTATTGCCTCAGCAAACCAATAAAGCCCTGTGCCAAATCAATAACCGGCCAATAACCCTACATTTCGTGTAGAATCGCCGGCCTTGAGACGTTAACCGGAGTTGGGTATGACCACTATCCGCCAGGATGATCTGATCGATAGCGTGGCCGACGCGCTGCAATTTATCTCTTACTACCACCCACAGGACTTCATTCAGGCCCTGAATAAGGCTTACGAGAAAGAGGTCAACCCGGCGGCCAAGGACGCCATGGCACAGATACTGATCAACTCACGTATGTGCGCCGAGGGCCATCGCCCTATCTGCCAGGACACAGGTATTGTGACCGTGAAGCTGAAAGTGGGCATGAATGTGCGCTGGGACGCTGAAATGAGCGTCACGGATATGGTGAACGAGGGTGTGCGTCGCGCCTATAAGAATGCCAGCAACGTGCTGCGAGCCTCTATCCTGGATGACCCGGATGGCGCACGCAAAAACACTGGCGATAATACCCCGGCGGTAATTCACTACGAAATTGTGCCCGGTGATACCGTAGAAGTTTACGTGGCGGCCAAGGGCGGTGGCAGTGAAGCCAAGACCAAGTTCGCTATGCTGAACCCGTCTGATTCCGTGGTGAACTGGGTCCTGAAGATGGTGCCGCAGATGGGCGCCGGTTGGTGCCCGCCCGGTATGCTGGGTATCGGCATTGGTGGCACCGCCGAGAAAGCCATGTTGCTGGCCAAAGAATCGCTGCTCGACCCTATCGACATTCAGGAGTTGCAAGAGTGCGGCGCTTCTAATCGCGCTGAAGAGCTTCGCCTGGAGCTGTATGACTCCGTCAATAAGCTGGGAATTGGTGCCCAAGGGCTTGGCGGCCTGACTACAGTCCTGGATGTAAAGATCAAGGATTACCCCACTCATGCAGCTAACAAAGCTGTAGCGATTATTCCTAACTGCGCAGCCACTCGTCACACACATTTCACCTTGGATGGTTCCGGCCCCGCACGCCAAACTCCGCCAAAGCTGGAAGACTGGCCAGAAATTACCCGTGAGGCTGGCAGCAACACTCGCCGTGTCAACTTGGATACCGTTACTGCAGAGGATGTGCAGAGCTGGCAGCCTGGCGAAACCTTGCTTCTGAACGGCAAGATGCTTACTGGTCGCGATGCCGCTCATAAGAAAATGGTGGATATCCTCGCTAAAGGCGAGAAGCTGCCAGTGGACCTGACTGGCCGCTTTATCTATTACGTGGGCCCGGTAGATCCTGTACGTGACGAAGTGGTTGGCCCTGCCGGCCCCACCACCGCCACCCGCATGGACAAGTTCACTCGTACCATGCTTGAAGAGACCGGCCTGCAAGGGATGATCGGTAAGGCAGAGCGCGGCCCAGTGGCAATTGAAGCGATCCGTGATAACAAAGCGGTATACCTGATGGCGGTAGGCGGTGCTGCATACTTGGTGGCCCAGGCGATCAAAGCTTCAAAGGTAATTGCCTTCCCGGAGCTGGGTATGGAAGCCATCTACGAGTTTGAGGTGGAAGATATGCCGGTAACTGTAGCTGTGGATAGTCAAGGCGAGTCGGTGCATACTACCGGACCGCTGATCTGGAAGGCCAAGATTGAGGAAGGTGCCGTCTAAGAGAGGTTGCGGTGTAAAAGGCCGGGCCCCGAAAAGCGCCTGGCCTTTTTGTGAATGCCGTTTTATCGAATCCGGGTATTGTCCTTGTGGCGTTTACGGCGAACAAGGCCAATTATTATCATGGCTATTCCGGTAATAAGAAGCAAAAAGCCCAAAGGTAATAGAGCAAATGGCTCATGCAAAATTCCTTCTGAATCCACGCTGCTGCCAATAAGTCGAAAGGCGAGAAGAAACAGTCCCCCCAATAATATCAATAGCCCCCCAATTTTAAGCAACACCTGTCCCCCAAATTTGCTGTTTATTACTAATTGTTACCAAAGTATTCTACTTACCTAAATTCGGATAAAGCTCCAGAATTTTCTCCCTTAGCCAGCGATGAGCGGGATTTGCCGTCTGTGACTTATGCCAAGTCAACTGTAGTAATACCTTTGGGAATGCCATCGGCAGCTTGAGCATACGTACCGGAAGCTCTTTATAATAGCCTGAACTCATCATTCTTGCTGGTACAACACCTATTAGGTCGGTAGTGGAAACGATATAGGGAAAAGAAGAGAGGTGCGGGACTCGTAAACAAATATTGCGATGTAACTTCTTGGGCCTGGCTAGCCTTTCCATCGGAGAGCCCATAGGGGTTCCCCTTAACAGGGACACTTGTGGCAACGATTGGAAATTCTTTTCGCTGATGGTGTTAGTTACTTTTTTATTGTGTTTGCCGACAATAATCACGAGCTCTTCTTCCGCGATCGGCTGGCTAACATAGCTGGGGGAATCGACAGGTAGATAGTCAATAATCAAGTCTACCTCGCCATTGCTCACCATTCTGGCCGTCATTTCGGACTCATCGGGGAGTACAGTAAGCGTGATGCCGGGTGCATATTCTCGAAGCCATTCGCAGAAGCCGGGGATCATCAGGGTTTCCACCACATCGGGCATAACGATGGAGAACTCCTGCTCTGCTTTCCGGTAATCAAAAGGCGTTTGCTGGAAGCCAGAACGCACTGCGTTGAGTGCTTGGTGAATAGAGGGGTGTAGTATTAGTGCGCGTTCAGTGGGGCGCAACCCCTTTGCGGTCCGTATAAAAAGCTCATCTTCATAGGTAGCTCTCAACCGTTTGAGTGCGGCACTGACAGCGGGTTGGCTCATATGCAGTTTTACTGCAGCTCTGGTCAGATTTCGCTCAATCATTAGCGCATCGAACACGGGGAGCAGATTTAAATCCAGCGATCTAAGATGCGTTGACATTATCAGCCTGGAGAATAATGTATTTAATAATTATTTATTAGACGCTACATAATGTCTCTAATTATATTGAGCGTCAATAGGTTGAGAACACCTTAAACACTATAAAAATAGAGGTGAGATATGTCGAATATGCACAATACGGCGGTTTTCAGAGAGCAATATAGAGCCTATATCCAGAGCCGCTATAATGGCTGGTTTCACCTGGGAAGCGTTCTTCTGATCAGCCTAACGGTTGCTATCTACTGTATGCTGCAGATAAGCGAACTAAAGTGGGGGGAACTTTTGGTAATTCCACTGGGAATTCTTGCTTACAACGCTGTAGAGTATGTCACTCACCGCTGGGCTGGGCACAAAAAACTGAGGTTTACCAAACTATTTTACAAGCGGCATACTGGAGATCATCACAGTTTCTTTTCTGCACCATTGTTGTCTTTTGAGTCAACTCGCGATTGGCGTATAGTGCTATTTCCAATCTATTTAACGGCTATTATCGCTTTTTTTCTAGCGCCGCTTTGTGGTTTTTTCCTATCCAGGCTAGGTTCAGTCAATATGGGATACATCGTCGCAGCCACCATGATATTAAATCACTTGGCTTATGAGCTTTTGCATGTTGGCTATCACCAACCCAAGAAGCACTGGTTTCATCAGGTACCGATGTTTCGTGAGTTGGCTCATCTACACAGAATTCATCACCACCGCAGATTAATGAAAAGTCATAACTTCAACTTAACTTTTCCTTTATTTGACCTTTTGTTAGGTACTTTCTATTGGGAACCATTGGATTCCTTTGATGATTTTCGTGATTAATAGCTGCTTTTTCGTAATTTCTCTAAAATAGGTCCCTATTAACCTTGACCTTCTTCCTTTAATCTTGTCAGCATTAATTCGCGGATGATTGGCACCGGTGCATTACCAAAACTGAGGAACTCCTCGTGAAAGGTCTTTAGGTCAAAGTTTTTCCCAAGCTTCTGTTTAATCTCTTCACGCAGGGCGATGATATCGGAGTAACCAGCGAAGTAGCTGGCTAACTGTACTTGGCTCAGGGTGGCCCGTCGCCACTTACCCTCTGCTTCAGCCTGCTGTTGAAAAGCATCTCGAACCATCAATTTCATGGCATTGGCTTCACTCAGGCCTTTCACCTGTACTTCGTAATCCAGGATGGTGTTGGTGATCGTGCGCAGATTCCACTTGTAATACATTAGCCAGAGTTCCGGAGAAAAAGCACCATAGCCAGCTTCCAGCATCATACGTTCAGCGTAGACCGCCCAGCCTTCAATCAAGGCAGCATTACCCAGAATATTTTTGATTATGCTGGGAGACCGGTTGGCATAAACCAGCTGGGTATAGTGGCCGGGAATAGCCTCGTGGATATTGAGGATCTGCATGGTGTAATTGTTGTACTCCCGCAGAAGGCTCTCGGCTTGCTTATCATCAAGTTCCGCGATGGGCATAATGTTATAGTAAGTATTGGCACTCTTGTCATAGGGCCCGGGTGCATTTATGGAGGCTACGGCAAACCCACGCAAATAAGGCGGAGTAGTGCGTACCACCAGGGGTTTTTCTTTGTCCAGGGTGAGCAGATTGCGCTCAATTACAAAGGCGGCCAACTGGGGAATCTGTTTTTCTACTGCGGCTTTAAATGTGTATTTACTGGCGTGGTGCTCCGATAGCTTATCCAGTACTTTTGTGATCTTGAGTTGCTTATCGGAGGGCGTGGTCACATTGGGAAAATATTTGGGCCAGAGTTTATCGGCTAGTTCTGACATTTTATCGTGTACCAGTTTTTTTTCTTCCAATGCTCGCTCATACAGCTCTGCCGCGCTGATACCTATCTGTATATCGAAGTGGAACTTTTCTTCATATAATTTTTCACCGATACGAAAATCACGAAATTTTCCTGATTTTTCCAGTTTTGCCTGAAGTTTCTTCAAGAAAGAAACATAGCCCCGGATTGCCTCACGAGTTGCAGTGAGGCGTTGTTGGAAAACTGCTTTTTCATCTTCAAACATCTGGCTACCCGCGACCTTCTTTTCTACTTCTTCGCCGAAGATCTCCAAAGCACCTTCATTTTGCTGGATTGCCAATGCCAGTTGTGGGGCGGCAGGTCTGTGAATAGCGCGCATGGCAGCCTGGTAATAGTCAGGAACTAGTCGCATGCGGGTATTAAAGGTGCGCAGGCGCTGTTCCAGGGGGGCGTACTTGGTATTCAGGATCAGGGCAAAAGGGTGGGAGACATTGTAATTAGAGGGGTCCCACTCGAAAGATTTGAAGGTTGTGTATTCCCACTGTAAACGGTTTAAAAAATTCTCGATTAATGCCAAGTCGGTACGGGCATTGATGGTCATCTGCTTTGCATCTAGAGCGGCAAACTTATCCTTGTAGGTTTCCGCGAAATCCAAAAGGTACTTACGATAAGCCTTATCGGGTACCTGTATCTGTGTGGCCACATCGTAGTAACCTTCACGCACAGCCCAGGATGGAAACAGGTGCCAGAGCCCGTTGACGAACTGTTCACTCAGCTGCTGGAAAGCCAGCTCAGTCTCGGCACGCATTTCGTCAAGTGTATCTGTTTCTGGCGGTACAATACGCTTTTTGTCCAGGCTCTGTGGGCCACAGGCAGTCAGGGTAAAGATTGGCATCAATATTAACAGTAGATAAAGGGCTTTCATGGGGTCCTTACCGGGAGGCTACTCAGTACCCAAAGGTTGCTCAAAATTAACACATCTACCAGCTTTATACTTGCCGGACGACACCAAACATCTACAGTGGGGTCATATCTCAGGGCTTTTAGCATGCTGTTCCATTCAGACATGGGAAAACCGTATAAAATGGCTTTTTTAGGTGTGCGCTTGTTTCATTGAGGGGGCCCGGTTAGAGTGGAGTCCACGTAAAATAGCCGATAATAAACAAGGTTTTGAGGACAAATTCATGACCGAACTAGCTCAACAACAATGTGAAGCCTGCCGCGCTGACGCGCCCCTAGTTAGCGACAACGAACTCCCAGAACTGTTGCGCCAAATACCCGATTGGACCCCGATGACCCGCGACGGCATCATGCAGCTGGAGCGCGTATTCAAGTTCCGCAACTTCAAACAGGCCCTGGCATTCACTAACCGTGTGGGCGCCATAGCTGAGGAAGTGGGCCATCATCCCGCATTGCTCACCGAGTGGGGCAAAGTCACTGTGACTTGGTGGAGCCATGAGGCGAAAGGCTTACACAAGAATGACTTTATTATGGCTGCACGTACTGATCAGCAAGTGGACACAGAGTAAGCAGCGACAATTGGGCCACATCAAGTGGCCCTCACTTTCTACCAGTCCAGATGCGGCCCTGTTAGGAGAAATGGGATGATACAGAGAAGTGCCGAGCTGGCTATCTCCCGCGCCTCGTGAATCCGCATATACAGCCAAGATGGCTGAAATAAGATTGGAAGGCTATCAGGCTATGACAATCTAACTCGTGTGCCCTGGATAGAAGGAGAAGGATTTTGTCTGAGTACACTTCCACGGTAGTCTGGCAGCGTGGCGACCAGATTTTTACCGACAATCAATACAGCCGTGCCCATACCTGGCAGTTCGATGGTGGTCTGTCTGTCCCAGCCTCTTCATCCCCCCATATTGTACCAATTCCTTATTCAGAAGCAGAGAATATCGATCCGGAAGAAGCGTTTGTGGCGTCGCTCTCCAGCTGCCATATGCTATTTTTTCTTGCCATCGCAGCTAAACGCGGTTTTGTGGTCGATGAGTACCGCGATACAGTAATTGGTGTACTGGATACTAACGAAGACGGTAAACGAGCGATGACGAAAGTAACCTTACGTCCCGTGATCCGTTTTTCCGGAAGCAAACAGCCTAATCGAGAACAGTTGGAAAAGATTCACCACCTGTCTCACAAAGAGTGTTTTATCGCTAACTCGGTAAAATCGGATGTGGTAGTAGAGGTCCAAGAAGTTTAACTATCCATTTTTAAGGGTTATGCGCTAACAAGCGACCATGTAGAAAGTTGTATGTTTAAAATAATTGAGGAAGTAGCCTCTATTGAGGACTTTCTTCATCTCAGGTAGGTAACTGGGCTTTCACCCAAAAGCCAGGAGGCTACAGAAAAAGGCCTGCTCAACAGCCTCTATAGTATTCACGTAACCACTTTTGCTATGGATAGGGGCCTTGGTGATGGGCCCTTAACCTTGAAGTCGTGGAAATTGCGGTTGACCCAACTTATCAAGGTCAGGGGTTGAGACCGCTTGTGATGGAACACATCATGTCTTATCTGGATCGAGAAGCTCTGCCCTCCAATTATATTACCTTGATGGCGGATATCCCGGACTTACTAAAAAGGGTATTCTTTCCTACTGGCCCAGTAGTATACAAGAAATTAGACTTTAAGTTTAGCAGCCCAGAAACTGAGGGGATGTATTTTATCAGGTGACCGGTGGAGATATTTACTGTCTGCAGCCAGCCAAGTTAAAAATAATTAGTAGTGCAACCAGTTGATATTGTGTATTCAGGGGTAGAGTAATTAACAATGTATCTATTCCGCTTAAGTAAAATTTTTTTAATTGATCTTTTATTGGGGAATTTAATGAGAGTAGTCCTAATAGCTCTTTTGTTTGTCTCACAATTTTCATTTGGAGGTTCGGAACGATTCGTATTGTCTTCTGAGTATCTTAACGAAGATGTTAATATTCAAGTGTCCTTGCCGGATACATATAACCATTCAGAGAGATTTCGATACCCTGTTTTAATTGTGTTGGACGGATCAACTCAATTTGAACATATTGCTGGAAGTGTAAAATTCTTAAGCACCTATGCAATTATTCCCGAGCTTATTGTAGTCGGTGTTAGTGCTAATAACCGGTTGAAGTATTTTTCTCATACACAAGTTGAAAAATTTGTGGATAGATCCGGGAAAGCTGAGCTGTACACAAAATTTTTGCAGGATGAGCTTTTGATAAGGTTGTCAAGCAAATATCGAACAGCCCCCTACAATTTAATTTCAGGCCATTCTCTATCAGGCTTGTATACCAGCTATTTGGCCTTAAGTGAGAGTTCTGAATTCAATGCCTTCATCTCCATCAGTCCAAGCTTATGGTGGGATAATAGCGAGCTTGTTAGAAATTATGCTAAATATAACGAAAATAGAGGCAGGCCGCCAGTAAGATGGTTCTTAAGCATGGCAAGCGAGACTGATGAAATGAAGATATCATTTGACGCTATGTTAAACAATCTGACTACCAACAATCCCGATAATATCACTTGGTTCCACTCACGATTCCCAAATGAAACTCATGATAGTACCCCTTTGATTGGTAATGGTCAGGGTCTTCAAGCTCTCTTTGAGGGTTGGAATGCAGTGCCGGAAGTCGATGTGATGTCTCTAGAGCAGTTACAAAAATTCTATCTGGATAAAGAATCAGAATATGGCTATTTATTTCCTTTATCGGTCCATCAGTTCAATGTATACGGGTTAAAGGCAACTTACGAGGGGAAAACTGAATGGGGAGTGGAAATATTAAAGTCTGGAGTAAAAACCTTTGATTCTTCTGAGATTCTTTGGGATAGCCTGGCAACCGCGTATTCTTTGAATGGAGATTTGGATAAAGCCCTGAATGCATCCGAGAAAGCATTAGGTATTGCTAAGCGAACAAAATCAATCTTTCTTGGAGAGATTGTTTCTCAAAACGAATCCCTGAAGGCTAAGGTTTCGAGAAAGCAGGAAGAAAAGCGTTAACGGGGTTTTTATTTTTGGAAAGGCAGTAGAAGGTGCCCAAAGAATTGCGCCCAGCGCCAAATGGCTTGGCGCTATCGGTGGATATCTACGACCGGATCAATCATATCGAAGACAAAATCCTGACCCCAAATATGCAAGGCTGGATTGTGGATTTCCTCAATGTCCTCATCGACCCCGATACGCTAAACCCAACCCCAAGGGTATCCAGAGTCTGATCCCGTTCCGCGATGATGACCAGCTGGATACTGTTGATCAGTTTGGTAATCCTCTGTAGCCAACCCTCGATTCTCCCTGCTAGCCCCTCTATGGAGGGGCTTTATTAGCTTGGCTGACTGGCGACTTGGTGAATTTTTCCACTACATCCGTTTCTTGATATCTTCTAAGATCCAGCTTAGAGGTCTATCCACTCCCTGTTGATAGCTTTGCCAGTCTGGTTCAATTAGAACATCCGGTTGTACGCCTTCGGTGAATGCATCTTGAAATTTATAGTTACGTTTGGAATAAGTAATAGTCCATTCTGAGTTGGGGAGGGAGAACTGGCCCATATCCTGATAGCCAACCGGATTACCGCCCGTAGGTTCGCCCACCAGTTTGGCATTGAGCAGTTGGCGATATTGAGCCGCATTGCTCATTGCCGCAGAGTAGGTTTTGTTGCTTATCAAGGTATAAATGCCGTGATCCCAGTCGAGGCTATCGACGAGTACCAGTCTCCAAGCCATTCCCAGTCCGACAAAAAAGTCACCACCACCATTTTCCCGAAAATCTATGATCAGGTTTTTAATATTCTTCCTCTCCAGGAAATCCTCTATATCCTTAGAGAAATCTTCCATATCAGAAAAGCTTGGATATCTCCGGAAATAAATATAGGCTGTCTGCACTTCTTCATTTGCAGACATCCACAGGTTCTCAGAATCTACAATGCTCTTTGACCCAAATGGTATTTGCTTTGGGAAAATCCGGTGAGTGAGCTGTTTGCTGAATTTTTCCATTGATACAGGAGATACAGATGCGGTCTTGCTATTACCGGCATCATTGGTAAAAGTATAGTTAGCCCGCTCCGTACCATCGGTAATGCCAATGCCATCAAGAATTTGTGCAACTTTTACTTGGGTAGCCAATCTGACCTTCAGTGAATGTGCATTCTCAACCCCTTGAACTACAGGAGAGAGGCGTCTCATAACCTCCTCTATGGGGGTGTCATTTATAGCCTTGAGTTTATAGCCCAATAAGTGCCGGTGGGCCTCACTAACGGTTACCAAGCGAAGCTCTCCTGCGAAAGTCGCAAAGCGAAATGGAAAAAATCCGATGTCCTCTTCCCAAAAAGCTACCTGGGTATGGCCATCATCAATCAGACGACTGATACGCATCATCTCCACCAGAAGCTGGTTCTCAGAAAGGCTTGGCAGATCGGATTTTAATCGACTCAACTCCTCAGTGAGCTGCTTTTCCGAAATAGAGTGATAAAGGTTGATGTGTTTCTTCTGTAGTTCTTGCTGAAAGTAATCGATATCCTCGATCCAGTCATCTATATCTGACTCAGGTAGAGCAGTCGCAGTGCTAAATGTCCAAGATGCAGCTACAAATTTTAGTAAAAATCTTATTGATCTCACTTTTCTTCCTTAAAAATAACTAAGTCTGATATTTTACCCACTGAAACAGTGGTTTATCCATTTGATACGCTTTTGCTAAACATACCCACCGCTGCACGAATCTTCTCGTTTTTATCGGTATGGTTGAGCAGTCCATATCAGTGATATGGCGAACCCTTCGGCATCCATAAGAGGCCCACCGACCAGCTGGGCAATGTTTGGGATTGAGTTAAATAGCTTTGAATCACTGGTACTGGATTTACCGACATATCGGTCTCATGAGTGCTCTCTCCCAGAAAATAGCGCTACTGCACTCGAATGAGCAGCATGCACCTAGACTTCACCGGCAAGCAAGTTGGCATCTACCGTCCGATAATAGCAAAATAAATTAGCTCAATGCCATTGGGCCAAGCAAGAATATTGATTTCTTCACTCGGATTGTTATTACACTCCATAACACATTATATTATTATCTACTTACAGTGATATCATCACTCCGGCCAGTACATCATTTAGTGACAAAAAATCAACCAGATATATCCACCACCACACCTCCAATAGGGTCGCCTTGACAGGTATCATAAATACTCTAATCGCTATCTGTTTGATCAGTTTGACAAGTAATAGGAGCAAGCACATACCAAACATTTCCAAACCAAAAAGGTAATGAAATGGAAAAAAGTCCTCCTCAACAAAAAATCCATCTCTTTTCAATCCCAATTCGGAAATTAAAAAAAGGCCCATTCTGAAGAAAAGCAAACAGCCAAAAGTAAGTGGGGTACCAACAACAGCGAAATTGCGGTTGCCGTAAGAATTCAGTTGCCAAGTGATAATGCCATAGGGATCATAAAGCTCGTCTGTATCGAGGGCTCAAAGATCACCGGCATCAGACTGCAGAATGTTGTTGCCATGATAAGAATAATAGGGAGGAAACTGTGTGTGAATAGTTTCCATGTTATTGTTGAAGGCCGCACTGGTCATCAAGAAAGCAATTGTCCTTTTGGGGCAAAGTGAATTGTTTGGCCGTCCATGGGGATGGTATTGCGTGTATAGAAGTTTAAGAGTGAAAGCCGACGGTGGTCGGGAAAAGAGGGCTTATGGTAAAAAGTAAATATTTGATTATTATATTTTTACTTATTTGGAGCACCGGTCTTCAATCCAGTGAGATTACTATAGGTAAGCGCAGAACGATTGTATCTGAAGTTCTGGGTGAGAAGAGAGAGTACTGGGTATCACTTCCGGCTTCTTTTCAGGAGGACGGATATAAAAAATATCCAGTGCTGTACTTTTTTGATGCAGACTTAAATAGCTTTTTTCATGTATTTACTGGCATGGTCAGACAAATGAGCTCGGATGCGACCCCCATCATCCCTGAAATGATTGTTGTTGGTATAGTCAGCCAAGAACGCGTCAGGGACAGCTCACCTACTAAATCACTGATTGAATATGGTGGGCAACGAAATGAAGCTTTAAATGTTTCTGGAGGAGCTGAGCAGTTTCTCAAATTCTTAAACAGGGAACTCGTTGCTGAGATAAATCAGGAATACCCGACATCTGGATATCAAATCCTTGCGGGCTATTCATTTACTGGGCTTCCAGTTATTCAAAGCTTGTATTCATCCCCAGAGATGTTTAATGCTTATATAGCGATTGACCCAAGTATGTGGTGGGATGAACAGGTTATGCTGAAGAGGTATACTGAATTTCTACGAGGTAAACCACTCGATAAACGCAGGCTGTTTGTAGCTACATCTGAGAGAGTAACGGGTGTATACCCTAAAGAAAACTATGTTGCAGAGTTTATTGAGCTGCTGAACTCGAGGCCTAAAGCTGGATTATATGTCGACTCAGTGATATATGGAGGCGAGGAAAATCATCACACAATGCCCGTAATTAGCTTTTATAGAGCGCTTAGATCTTTATTTGATGGTTATATGCTTGATGATCAAGCCAGATTTCGCTCTGCCATTGATATTATTAACCCGGTGGCTCTATAGTTCTGTATAATACCCAAATGGATATTATTGATGCAAGAAAATTACCCGCTTCCGCGCAGGAAGAGAAACGCCGAACT